>JBKJPD010000376.1:0-2629 GCA_046595345.1 Pseudonocardia sp. | reverse complement strand
CGAGAAGCTCAAAGCCGTCGGGGTGACGCCGGGCCTCGGCACGCTGCTGGTGGGCGACGACCCCGGCTCCCAGTCCTACGTGCGGGCCAAGCACCGCGACTGCGCGAAAGTCGGAATCACTTCGATCCAGAAGGTGCTCCCGGCCGACGCCACCCAGGCCGACGTCGAGCGCGCCATCGACGAGCTCAACGCCGACCAGGCCTGCACCGGCTTCATCGTGCAACTGCCGCTGCCGAAGGGCCTCGACGCCGGTGCGGCGCTGGAGCGGGTCAACCCCGCGAAGGACGCCGATGGCCTGCACCCGGTGAACCTCGGCCGTCTCGTGCTGGGTGTGCCCGGCCCGTTGCCGTGCACGCCGCGCGGCGTCGTGGAGCTGTGCATGCGCTACGGCGTGGAGCTGGCCGGGGCCCGGGTCACCGTCGTCGGGCGTGGCGTGACGGTCGGACGTCCGCTGGGCCTGTTGCTCACCCGGCGCAGCGAGAACTCCACCGTCACCCTCTGCCACACAGGCACCCGGGACCTCGCCGCCGAGGTGCGCCGCGCCGATGTCGTCGTCGCGGCGGCAGGGGTGCAGGGCCTGATCACAGCCGACATGGTGTCGCCCGGCGCGACCGTGCTCGACATCGGTGTGAGCCGCACGGACCTCGGCCTCGTCGGCGACGTCACCCCCGAGGTGGCCGAGATCGCGGGCCTGCTCGCCCCGATGCCCGGCGGTGTCGGCCCGATGACGCGGGCGATGCTGCTGACGAACGTGGTGGAGGCGGCCGAACGGGCCGCCGCCGCGGGCTGATCGTGGCCGATCTGCGCTCCCGCATACACGCCATCGCCCCGGTGGTGACCGTGGCCGTCATCGCAGCCGTCGCGATGTCCCGGGTCCTCACCCAGCACTGGCGGCAGGGCGCGGTGCTGCTCGGCGCCGCGCTTCTCGTGGCGGCGGCGTTGCGGGTGCTGCTGCCCGAGGACCGGGTGGGTCTGCTCGCCATCCGCAGCCGCGTGATCGACATCCTGTGCTACGGCGGTTTCGGAGTGGTCATGGTCGGGCTGGCGGTGACGATCACCAAGGGATCGCTGACGGGGGGGTGACCGGCACCGCTGCCACAACATCACCGTGACATGAACGTCGGTCAGAACTCGGCGATCGCGGCGTTGAAGGTCGGGCTCGGGCGCATGACCTCGTCGGTCTTCGCCCTGTCGACATAGTAGTAGCCGCCCAGCTCGACCGGCTTGCCCTGCACACCGTTCAGCTCGGCGACGATGGTCTCCTCGTCGGCGGCCAGCCGCTCCGCAAGTGGGGCGAAGATGCTCGCCAGCGCCGCGTCGGCGGTCTGCGCGGCCAGGGCCTGCGCCCAGTACAGCGCCAGGTAAAAGTGGCTGCCCCGGTTGTCCAGCTCGCCGGATCGGCGCGAGGGGGACCGGCCGTCCTCCAGCAGCTTGCCGGTGGCCGCGTCGAGTGCCTTGCCGAGCAGCGCCGCACGCGGGTTGCCGGTCTTGTCGGCGAGGAACTCCAGGGAGACGGCCAGCGCGAGGAACTCGCCGAGGGAGTCCCACCGCAGGTGGTTCTCCTTGACGAGTTGCTGGACGTGCTTGGGCGCCGAGCCGCCCGCCCCGGTCTCGAACAGGCCGCCGCCGTTCATCAGCGGGACGATCGAGAGCATCTTCGCGCTGGTGCCCAGCTCCATGATCGGGAACAGGTCGGTCAGGTAGTCGCGCAGCACGTTGCCGGTGACCGAGATGGTGTCCTCGCCGCGTCGGGCCCGGTCCAGGGTGTACCGGGTGGCCTCGGCGACGGCCAGGATCTCGATGGTCAGGCCGCCGGTGTCGAGCTCGGAGAGGTAGGCGCGGACCTTCTTGAGTACCTCGGCGTCGTGCCCGCGCGTCTCGTCGAGCCAGAACACGGCCGGTGCGCCGGTAGCGCGGGCGCGGGCGACAGCCAGCTCCACCCAGTTGCGAACGGGTGCGTCCTTGGTCTGGCAGGCGCGCCAGATGTCGCCGGGCGCCACGTCGTGGGACAGCAGCACGGTGCCGACGCCGGCACCGTCGATGCTGAGGACCCGTACCGTGCCGGCCTCGGCGATCTCGAAGGTCTTGTCGTGGCTGCCGTACTCCTCGGCCTTCTGCGCCATCAGCCCGACGTTCGGGGTGGTGCCCATCGTCGTCGGGTCGAACGCGCCGTGCTCACGGCAGAACGCGATCGTCTCGGCGTAGAGCGGGGCGTAGGACGAGTCCGGGACGACGTACTTGGTGTCCTGCAACCGGCCCTCGGCGTTCCACATCTGCCCCGAGGAGCGGATCGCGGCCGGCATCGACGCGTCGATGATCACGTCGCTGGGCACGTGCAGGTTGGTGATGCCGCGGTCTGAGTCGACCATCGCCAGCGACGGGCCGCTGTCGTAGGTGGCGGTGATCGCCTTCTCGATCGCCTCGCGCTTCTCCGCGGGTAGCGTGCCCGACGCGGCGAGCACGCTGGCCAGACCGTCGTTCGGGTCGGCGCCGACGGACGCGAGGTCCGCGCCGAACTCAGCGAACACGGCGGGGAAGAACTGCGTCACCGCATGCCCGAAGATGATCGGGTACACCTTCATCATCGTGGCCTTGAGGTGCACAGAGAACAGCACGCCCTCCGCCTTGG
>JBKJPD010000223.1:0-2698 GCA_046595345.1 Pseudonocardia sp. | reverse complement strand
GAAGGTCAAGGTGGACACCCGCGACGGGCGTTACCTCGGCCGCATCTCGGGATGATCAGGGCCCGGACGCGGGCGCGAAAGCGCGCGCTGGACATCCTCTTCGAGTCCGAGGCCCGCGGCGACGATCCGCTCGTGGTCCTGGCCCAGCGGCGGCAGACCGACGAGGCACCGCCGGTGTCGGACTATGCCGCGATGCTGGTGCAGGGGGTCGTCGAGCACCTGGAGCGCATCGACCAGGTGCTCACCGAGCACGCCGAGGGCTGGACGGTGGCGCGGATGCCGGCCGTCGATCGCGCGCTGCTGCGCATCGGCGTATTCGAGCTGCTGTGGGTCGAGGAGATCGACGACCCGGTGGCGATCACCGAGGCCGTGGAGCTGGCCAGAACCCTGTCGACGGACGACAGCCCCAGATATCTGAACGGCGTTCTGGGCCGCATCGCCGACATCGCAGAACATCTGCGCGCCACCCGCTGACTGCGGTTCGGAGCCGATCCACGCCCGGAGCTCGTGAATCTCTCCGACCGGTGGGTGGCGTAAGGCCGAGACCGGCGGGGCCGGCGCTCCTCGGTGGAGCGCCGGGCCCTGTCGGTCTCATCTGCTGCGCTGCGTGCCGAGCCCCTTCGCACGTGCCCTTCCCCGAGCCGCGCGGGCCGATCACCGGCGGACCACCGATCGTCAGGACGCGGGCCGGGCCGCGGGAGGCAGGACTCCCCAGTCGATGAGCTGGTCGGTGAGCTCGCCGGGTGTCATGTCGTAGATGATCGACAGTGACCGGAGGTCCTCGGCGCGGATGGAGAGGACCTTGCCGTTGTAATCACCGCGCTGGCTCTGGATGGCGGCGGCGTAGCGGGCCAGCGGGCCGACCTTGTCGGCGGGCAGCTGCTGGAGCCGCTCCAGGTTGATGACGATCTTCGTGGCCGGCTCGGAGCCGGACGGGACTCGGCCCTCGGGGAGTAGTTCGGCCACGGGTACCCCGTAGAAGTCGGCCAGCTCGGCCAGCTTCTGCACGGTGACCGCACGGTCACCGCGCTCGTAGGAGCCCACGACGACCGCCTTCCAGCGACCGCCCGACTTCTGCTCGACTCCGTGCAGCGAAAGCCCCTGTTGTTGCCGGATGGCTCGGAGCTTGCCGCCGAGCGCCTTGGCGTAGTCGCCCATGTGGCGACCTCCTCACATGCTGGTTCGTCGGCCGCGGGACCGACCGGGTCCTGAAGATGGTGTGATGCGCGGGCCCCGGCGCGCCGGGGCCCGCCGGTTCCGTGTTCCCTGGATGGTGCCCCCCGCTTCCGCGGCCACCCTGAGAGTCGGCAATCAATACGGAGAGTAATCATGCCGCTGGCGTCGCCCATCGGTCAAGCGGACTAGCCCGCTACTCGTCGCGTGAACCCCGTAGATCACTCGAACGGCTGACTGACAGGGTCAGGCCAGGCCATACGGGCGGAGTCCGGCCAGTGGCCGGTGACGGGTTGAGACGAATGGGGCACATGTGGGTGGCCGGGTCGCGGCGGTCGAGGTTACTCCCCGATGTGCCCCTATCGATGTCGGCGCAGTCCTGGGTCGGTCGGCGAGGGCTGCGCTGGTAGGGTCGCCGCTGCTGTGGTCAGACAAGGACCGAATTCCTTTAAGGCCCGTCCGGTGAGGCGGGGAAGGAGAGACTCGTGGCGGACGATCGCCGCGGGGACACGGCAGGTGCGGGCCCGCTCACGCGTGAGCTGCTCAGCGCCGCCGACGTCACCCGCACCATTGCGCGCATCGCGCACCAGATCATCGAGAAGACCGCAGGCGCCGAGGGCGTCGTGCTCATCGGCATCCCCACTCGCGGCACCGTGCTGGCGCAGCGGTTGGCAGCCGCGATCGCCGAGTTCGAGGGGGACGCGCCGCCCGTCGGCTCTGTCGATCCCACCCTCTACCGCGACGACCTGCGCCGCCGCCCGGCCCGCGCGCTCGAGGACACCGACGTGCCCGAGGTCGGCCTGGACGACGCGCTCGTGGTCCTCGTCGATGACGTGCTGATGTCCGGGCGCACAGTGCGGGCCGCGCTCGACGCGTTGTCCGACCATGGACGCCCGCGGGCGGTCCAGCTCGCGGTGCTGGTCGACCGGGGCCATCGCGAGCTTCCGATCCGCGCCGACTACGTGGGCAAGAACGTGCCGACGTCGCGCGACGAGCAGATCCTCGTGCTGCTGACCGAGACCGACGGCAGCGACGGCGTCCGGCTGCGGCGCGCTACCGCGGCCGCCGGGCAGAGCGCATGAAGCACCTGCTGTCGGTCACCGACCTCGATGCGGCCACTGCCACCGGCCTGCTCGACACCTCCGACCGACTCAAGCAGGCGCTGCTGGGCCGGGAGATCCGCAAGCTGCCGACGTTGCGTGGCCGCACCGTGATCACGATGTTCTACGAGAACTCCACCCGCACCCGTGTGTCCTTCGAGATCGCGGGCAAGTGGATGAGTGCGGACACCGTGAACGTCAGCGCGTCGGGTTCCTCGGTCGCCAAGGGCGAGTCGCTGCGCGACACGTCGCTGACGCTCTCGGCGATGGGTGCGGACTGCGTGATCGTCCGGCATCCCGCGTCCGGTTCCGCGCATCGGATGGCCGCGTGGGCCGACCGGGACTCCGGCATGACCGGCACGCACACCTCGATCGTCAACGCCGGCGACGGCACCCACGAGCATCCCACCCAGGCCCTGCTCGAC
>JBKJPD010000017.1:0-4634 GCA_046595345.1 Pseudonocardia sp. | reverse complement strand
TTCATGTCCGGATGCTTGACCTTGTAGCGCCCGGTGATCTGGTGGGCGACGAGCTCTGAGTCGTTGACCACGTCGACCTCCGTCGCGCCCATCTCCTTCGCCCGCGCGAGGCCGAGCAGCACCCCGCGGTACTCGGCGACGTTGTTCGTCGCGACGCCGAGGTACTCAGATGTCTCCGCCACGACCTCGCCGGCGGGAGTGGTCAGCACTGCGGCAGCAGCGGCAGGCCCGGGATTGCCGCGCGAGCCCCCGTCCGCCTCGATGATGAGCCTCACAGGCCCGACTCCGTCGTGCGGATCAGGATCACGCCGCACTCCTCGCAGTGGACGACCTCGTCGGCGGGGGCGCCCCGCAGCTCGGCGATCGCGGTCCGGTCGAGCTCCAGGCGGCAGGCCTGGCAGCGCCGAGCCAGCAGCAGGGCTGCTCCGACGCCCTTCTTGGCGCGCCACTTCTCGTAGGTGGCGAGCAGGGCCTCCGGGACCGTCGCCACGGCCTCCTGGCGGGCGCGGTGGCGGCCGCCCTCTCCGGCGTCGATGTCGGCGATGGCCGTGTCGCGGCGCCCGATGATCTCGTTGATCATCTGCTCGGCGGTCTCGAGGAGACCCCGGGAATGCTCGAGATCGACGCCGACGGCCTCGCGCTGCTCCATCACCTCGAGCTCCTCGTCCTCCAGCACGCTCCGGCGGCGGGCGAGCGTCTCCAGCTCGTGATGCAGGTCGGCGGCCTGCTTGGCACCGATTCCGGCGCCGGCGAGCATCTGGTTGTCGCGCTCGGTGCGGGTGCGCACCCCGTCGACATCCTTCTCGAGGCGGCGGATGTCGCGGTCGAGATCGCCCGCGGCGGTCTCCACCTCCACCAGCTTGTCCTTCGCCGCGCGCACGGCCGCCTCGGCCTCGACCAGCTCGCCGTGCTCGGGCAGGGTGCGGCGGCGGTGGCCGAGCCGGGAGAGCTCGGCGTCGACCTCGGCGAGATCGAGCAGCCGACGCTGGACGGCGGGATCGGCCTTCATACGACGTCACTATTCGTAGCCGACAGGTCATTCTTCATAGCTGAGAGGGCCCTTCCGGTGTTCGGCGCGACCGTCCACGGATCGGTGCGGAGGCGCGAAACGCGAACCTGGACGCTACCGCCCAGTGCTGATGCCACGACGTCGGCCGCCTGCTGACACCACGGCCACTCCGACGCCCAGTGCGCGACGTCGACGAGCGCGGGTGCCGGGCGGGCGTTCGTGCCCGCGAGCAGGTGCTCGGAGGCGGGGTGGTGACGCAGGTCGGCGGTGACATAGGCGTCGACGCCCGCGGCGGTCGCGGCACCGAGCGCCGAGTCCCCCGCGCCGCCGCACACCGCGACGCGGGTGATCATCCGGTCCGGGTCCCCGGCCGCCCGGACCCCCCACACCGTCGGGGGCAGCGCCGCGGCCACCCGCTCGGCGAACACCGAGAGCGGCTCGGGCGCGGGGAGCCTCCCGATCCGCCCGAGGCCTCGTACCGACGGCACCTCGGCGAGCTCCAGGATGTCGAAGGCGGGCTCCTCGTAGGGGTGCGACGCCCGTAGCGCCGCCACGACAGCCGCGCGCCGCCCCCGGGGCAGCACCATCTCCAGCCGCGTCTCGGCTACCCGCTCCAGCCGCCCGATCGTGCCGATCGTGGGCTGCGCGCCGTCGAGGGGCCGGAACTGGCCGGTGCCCGCTGTTGCGAACGAGCAGTGGCTGTAGCTGCCGATGTTGCCCGCCCCGGCCGCCGACAGGGCGTCGTGCACGGTCGTGATCGCCGGACCGACGGGGATGAACGTGACGATCTTGTCGAGGGGTTGCAAGGGTGCACCCACCAGCGGGCCCTCCACGGTGAGGCCGATCGCGGCGGCGAGGGCGTCGGACACGCCGGGGTCGGCGGAGTCGGCGTTGGTGTGCGCGGTGTAGAGCGCGGTGCCCGCCCGGACGAGCCGGTGCACCAGCGCTCCCTTCGGGGTGTCGGTGCCGACGCCGTGCACCCCGCGCAGCAGCAGCGGATGGTGCGTGACGAGCAGCTGTGACCCGACCGCCTCCTCGATGGTCTCCGGGACCGGGTCGACCGCGAACAGCACCGACGCCACGGGCTCGTCCAGGTCGCCGCAGACCAGGCCGACGGCGTCCCAGTCGGCGGCGAGCTCCAGCGGGTAGGCGGCCTCGAGCACCGCGACGACGTCGCGCACGCGGGGCGCGTTCATACCGCCACCGCCGCGAGGGCGTCAGCCAGTGCCGCGACCAGCCGAGCGACCTGCGGCGCCGGGCGCACCGCCACCCGGACGTGGTCGGGCCCGAGACCGGGGAACGTATCGCCGCGGCGCACGGCGATACCGGCGTCGCGCAGCGCGGAGCGGACCCGGTCGCCATGTCCATCGGGCAGCCGCAGCAGCAGGTAGGGCGCGCGTCCGGGGAGCACCTCGACGCCCGGGACGGCCGCCAGCGCGGCCGCCTGGTCCGCCCGCGCGACGACCAGGCGCGCCGCGGATCGCTGCGCCTGCTCGACGGCGGCGGGCTCACTGCACGCGATCACGGCCTCCAGTGCGATGGTCGAGACGGGCCAGGGGGGACGCGGAGCGGCGAGGCGGGCCAGCAGTTCGGGCGAGCCCAGGGCATAGCCGGCGCGCAGGCCCGCGAGCGCCCAGGTCTTTGTGAGGCTCCGGAACACGAGCGGACCCCGTTGTGCAGCAAGGGATTCGGGCTCGCCCGGGATCGCGTCGGCGAACGCCTCGTCGACCAACACCACCCGTCCCGGCGCGGCGAGCGCCCGGATGTCAGCCGCCGGGTGCAGAACGCCGGTGGGGTTGGTCGGATTGCCGACGACGACCAGGTCGGCGTCGTCGGGGACGGCGTCGGGGTGCAACCGGTGCCCGTCCGAGCCGTCGGTGAACACCCGGACGACCGGCACTGCCCCGTCACGCAGCGCGGCCTCGGGTTCGGTGAACCCGGGGTGTACCACCGCGGCCAGCCGCGGGCGCAGGGCCGGGAGAAGCGCGAACCCCTCGGCGCTGCCGGCGAGCACCAGCACCTCGTCGGGGCGGCGGCCGTGCCGGGCGGCGACGGCCTCGCGGGCGCGGGCATCGTGGGCGGCGGACGGGTAGCGGCCCAGATCGTCGAGAACCCCGGCGAGCCGCTCCCGAAGCCAGCGCGGCGGCCCGGCTCCCTGGACGTTCACCGCGAAGTCCAGGAGCCCGGGTGCGGCGTCGACGTCACCGTGGTGACGGAGGGATGGCTCGCCCTGATCCATGTGCCGCACCCTACGGTGACACCTGTGCATGTCACCTTTGTCTGTACCGGCAACATCTGCCGCTCCCCCATAGCCGAGAAGGTCTTCGCCCACGAGCTCGCACTCGCCGGTCTCGCGGACGGCGTTCGGGTCTCCAGCGCGGGGACGGGCGGATGGTATGCCGGTGGGCCCGCCGACGAGAGGGCGTCCGCGCTCCTGCGGGCGCACGGCTACCCCCACGACCACATCGCCCGCCAGGTGGACGACGACGTGCTTTCGGCCGACCTGATCGTCGCGCTCGACAACTCCCACCTGTGGATGCTGCAGTCGATGGCCCCGGACCCCGATCGGGTGCGATTGCTGAGCTCCTTCAACCCGGCCGCCCCGCCGGGCGCCGACGTGATCGACCCGTTCGGCCGTGACGCTGCCGCGTTCGCGGATGTTCTGACCGTCGTCGAGGCGGCGGTACCCGGGATGCTGGACTGGGTCCGGGGGCACAAGTGAGCCCCCGGCCGGTGCTCGGGGTTGCGGTGCGGTCCGCCGCACAGCTGGGCGGCGGTGCCGTGCAGGTGGGGCTCGCCGACGGTCGGACCGTCGTCGTCAAGGCCGGGCAGCCCTCGGCAGTCGCGGCGGAGGCCGCCGGGCTGCGCTGGATCGCGGTGCCCGACGGGCCGCCGGTTCCGGCGGTGCTGGCCGCCGAGCGCGACCACCTGGTGATGGAGTTCGTCCCGCCGGCCCCGCCCAGCCCGGACTCGGCGGCGGTGCTGGGCCGCGGGCTCGCCGCACTGCACGCCGCAGGCGCTCCCGCGTTCGGCGCGGCACCACCGGACGGGCCGGTCGATGCGTGGATCGGGAAGGCGCCGATGCGCAACGCGCCCGCCGAGAGCTGGGCCACCTGGTTCGCCGCGGACCGGGTGATGCCCTACCTGCGGATGCTCTACGACGCCGGGGATCTCCCGGTGGAGGATGCGGCCGTCGTCGAGCAGGTGTGCGACCGCGCAGCGGAGCTGGCCGGACCGCCCGAGCCGCCGGCCCGGCTGCACGGGGACCTGTGGGCGGGCAACGTGCTGTGGTCCACCGGCGGAGTGTGGCTCGTCGACCCGGCCGCGCACGGCGGGCACCGTGAGACCGATCTCGCCATGCTCGCGCTGTTCGACTGCCCCCACCTCGACACCGTGCTTGCCGCCTACGACGAGACGGCCCCCCTCGCGGACGGCTGGCAGGGCCGGGTGGCGCTGCACCAGCTGTTCCCGCTGCTCGTGCACGGGGTGCTGTTCGGCCGGACATACGTCGAGCAGGCCGTCGCGGCCGCCGGGGCGGCACTGCGGGCCGGTTGAGGGCTACCCCGGGGGTCAGCGCCAGTCGTCGAGGAGGTGGACGTCAGCGCGGTCGTAGGCGGGCTCGTTG
>JBKJPD010000539.1:0-3342 GCA_046595345.1 Pseudonocardia sp. | reverse complement strand
ACGAGGCCGGCGGGCCACCCGGCCCACCGGCCCGTGGGCCGGCGCGGTTCGGTGTTCAGCGAGCGACCCGAGCATCTGATGCAGACCGAGACCTTCCCCCGAGAGCGCCGCGATGCCCTGTTCCGGTGTCACGTCGTGCCGCAGATTCCGGCGCTGCTGTCCGCGGCACGCGCGATGACCCCGCAACTCGCCGACGCGGAAGACCTCGTCCAGGACACCCTGGTGCGCGCCTACCGCGGCATCCACCGTTTCGACGGCGCGCACCCCCGCGCCTGGCTGATGACGATCCCGGGTAACACCCAGATCAACGGTCTACGCGGGCGCCATCACGACCTGCTCACCGATCCCGACCAGAACCCCGACGCCCACGATCGAGCCCTGTCGAACTCGGCCCTGTCGAACTCGGCCCTGTCGAACTCGGCCGTGTCGAGCTCGGCCCTGTCAGAGTCGGCGGAGCACATGGCACTCGACACCGGGTTCGACGCCGCGGTGGAACAGGCATTGCGGTCCCTGACCCGCAAGCAGCGGGTCGTGGTCGGGCTTGTGGACATCGAGGGGCTTTCCTACGCTCAGGCCGCGACCGGGTTGGGTATCCCGGAGGGAACGGTCATGAGCCGGTTGCACAATGCCCGGGCCCGGCTGCGGCGCGCGCTCGCCGGAGCGGGCGTGGTCGCGCCGAGAGGGGAACGACGATGAGCCTCTGGTCCCGCGTGGCTTACACGGTCCGCTGCTCCCCGCTGGCGCGGAGCCGGTGCCGCCTGGCCGCGGTGATGCTGCAACGGCAGCTCGACGGCACACTCGACCCGATCGCGACCACTCTGCTGCGCGCGCACCTGGCCGGCTGCCGACAGTGTGGTCTCGAGGTGGAGGTCTACACCCGTCTCAAGGAGTCTTTGGCCCGTCGACGTCCGGCCCCTCCGGAGTCGGTGGATCGCCTCAACGCGTTCGCCCGCCGCCTCACCGAGGACGGTGACAGCACTCTGGGCAGCTGACAGGCTCATTGGCTCGGATCAGCTGGTGCCGGCTTTGCCCAGGCGGGTACCGGCCAGGGTGTGTCCCGTGGAGCTTGCTGGGCGGATGCGATTGGCCAAGCAGGTGCTCGATCGTCACGATCTGACCGGGGGGCAGTGGGCTCGGCTGGAGCTGTCGCCGCTGCTGCGCAGGCCCCACCTGGGTGCGGATCCTCGACGGGCTACGCCGCGATGCTGACGTGTTCGAGATCGGGGAATGGATGGTCGGTGTCGACGCGCAGGTCGTCGCGGCCCTCCGGTTGGACACAAGGACCGGGCCGAATCACTGCGATGATCCATCGCGTCACCTCGAGGTCCGGGTCTGACCCTTCGAATCACTGGCTTCGTGCGTTGTCCTTGACCTGTCGGCCCGGACCGGGGTGACGTGCTTCTTGATCCGCTGGTCGGTCGAGCAGTGACCTGATGGGCCTGGCCCCGATGGCCCCGTCGCACCGGCCCGACCGGGCCGTGCGCCGGCGTCGCGGCAAGAGCGACACGATCGACGCCGAGGCCGCGGCCCGTGCCGTGCGGGGTCGCCGCCGCGACGCCGAAGGCCGGCGACGGAACGATGGAGATGATCCGGATGCTCAAGACCGCGAAGAACTCGGCGGTCAAGGCCCGCACCCAGGCGCTCAACCAGGTCCACGCCATCGTCCTGACCGCCCCTGCTGCCCTGCGCGAAAAACTTGCGGGGCTCCGGACCCCTGCCCTGATCGGGCGCTGCTGCGGCCTTCGCGCAGGCGAGCTGAGCAGCCCGGCTGCGGTCGCCCGGCACACCTTGCACGGTAACCAGGCATACCGGCTCCTGTCGTCTGGGTTCAGGGCGTCGATGCGGCTCCGGCCCGGCGGCCTGGCAGCGTCGAGCTGGCGGCCGATCATCGCGACGTGTTCCTTCGGGCGAGTAGATGGAACGTCGCCATTTTGAAGGCGACCGAGAATAGGCGAGATTATGGTACGAACAGGCTCCGACGTCGAACCTGATGTTGACGTTTTCGTGTTGGATCTCTTCGGTGTGGTCATCACTTTCGACAACGACATCGTGTATTCACGGCTCGCGCGCCACTGCGCCGACCCCAACGACGCGGTGCGCCACCTCGACGGGTTGATGGCCGGCCGCGACGTCATCGCCGGCAGGGTGACTCTGCCGCAGGTGCACCGGCAGCTCGTTGACGAACTCGGCCTCGCGCTGACCTCCCCGGAGTTCGAGCAGGCGTGGCTCGAACCCTATTCCGGTCCCATGCCGGGCATGGCCGACCTCATCGGCACGCTGGCGGAGACCACCGCATCCTGCTGCTGTCCAACATCGACCGGTGCTACTGGGAGGTCGTGCGTGCGATGCAGCCCGAACTAGGGCTGTTCCACTCCTTGCTGCTGTCCTGCGACCTCGGAATGGCCAATCCCGATGCCGAGGTGTTCCGGCACGCCGCCCACGTGGCGGAACGGGAGCCGGCGCAGTGCCTCTTCGTCGACGACACGCAGCTCAACGTCGACGCCGCCCGCGAACTCGGCTTCCGCGGTCACCATTTCCGTGATGTACCAGGGCTGATCGAGGAGTTGCGCGCGGTACGAGCCAGCGGCGTGTGACCGCCCGGTTCCTGATGAGCGCCGGGTTTCCCTTCAGCGCAGCGCGTCGTCCTCGATCAGCCCCACAGCACACCCCATGATGTCCTCCTGCGACGCGTCGTCCATCGTGACGCGCCGCCAGCCCCACGCCGCGGCCGCACGAGCGAAGGCGGGACGGCAGTCGTCCTGCATGGCAAGGAAGGATTCCTCCCCCTATCGGCCCATGAGGCCATAGTTCTCGAAGGGCGGTCGTCTCACCCGCCGCTGGCCATCCTGCTGTATCGACGATCCCGTGAGCCTGGGATGGCGTGACCACCGGCGCAGCTCCCGCCTCGCCGCCGGCCGTGCCGGCAAGCCGGTCACCGGCCTGATGCGGCGGAGATGCTGGCGTAGCGGGTGAAGTCGTCGGCGACGGTCTGCGCGCCGAGGTGGCGTGGGCGGTGGGGGAACCCCCGGCGTGCACGGCGGCGCTGGCGATGAGGTTGGCCATCCGCACCCACCGAGCTGACAAGCACCCTTGACATTGCCCGTCTCGAGTCGCACGCTGAGGGTATGACAAGCGAGCTTGACAGCGGGACGCGCAGTTCGGGTGACCAGTCCCGTGCACGCGCCTACTACCGAGATTTCCTGCCGGGCATCGTGGCCTACGGTGTCGTCTTCGCCGCTGTGATGACGTGGGGGCACCTGGACGGGTCTAGCCCCTGGCGTTACGTGTGGGCACTGCTGCCGGTGGTTCCGGTGTTGTGGATGGTGCGCGCCGTCGTACGGC
>JBKJPD010000524.1:0-3824 GCA_046595345.1 Pseudonocardia sp. | reverse complement strand
GGTCTTGAGCGGGATGTTGACCGCGCCGGGCAGGTGCATCTCGGTGTACTCGCCGGTGGGCAGGACCTCGACCAGCTGCGCGCCGTCGAGTACACCGAGATGCACCTGCCCGGCGCGGTCAACATCCCGCTCAAGACCCTCGACGCCATCACCACCACCGGCCTCGACCGCGAGCGACCGGTGATCGTGTACTGCTGGGACGCCCTTTGAGATATGAGCCCACGAGCCGCGTGTCGGCTCGCCACGCTCGGGTTCACCCAGGTCTACGACTACGTGTCGGGCAAGGTCGACTGGATCGCCCGCAACCAGCCGGTCGAGGGGACCGACGCCGACACCCCGACGATCGGCCGGCACCTGCGCCAGGAGGTGACCACCGCCCGGCCGGAGGAGACCATCTCGCAGGTCCGGGCCCGGGTCGCCCGATCCGCGCACCGCTTCGCGCTGGTCACCACCGCCGATGGCACCCTGCTCGGGCGGCTGCGCGCCGCCGTCCTCGACGACACCGATCCCACCCGGGCGGTGGGCGAGCTGATGGAGGCCGGGCCGTCCACGCTGCGCCCGCACGAGCCCACCGCCGCGATCAAGGACCGGCTTGTCGACAAGGGTTTGAGCTACGCGATCGTCGCCGACCCGGACGGGCGCCTGCTGGGCACGGTCCATCCCGGCGACCTGTGACCGGACGAGACCCGCGCGCTCGGCGCCGGTTCACACGGCGAGCTCTGTCGCTGTCCCGGTGTCACCCGATGTCGAGGAACGTCATCCCGCCGTCGCCGGAGCGGTAGACCCCGCCCGTGGTGGCCGCCAGCAGCGCGCCGTCGACGGCGGTGACGGCCTGGGGACGTCCACCCGGCCCGGTCCCGGCCTGCTGCCAGGTGCTGCCCCCGTCGGAGCTGGTGAACACGGCGCTGTCGAGGTCGAGTCCGTAGAGGGTCCTGTCCGGTCCCCACGACAGGTACGCCAGCTGCGGCCCGGTCGGAGCGGTGAAGGTCCGCCCGCCGTCGGTGCTGGCGGCGATCCCGCCTGCCACCGTGGCGAGCACCCGATCCGGATCTTCGGGGTCGGCGGCGATGTCGAGTGCCTCCACGGCGGAGCGGTCCTCCCAGGAGCGGCCGCCGTCGACACTGGCCCGCAGCAGGCCGTTGGTGGCGTCGTAGCCGTACACGGTGCCCGACACAGCCTCGAGAGCATGGAAGTCGACTTCGCCGGTGAGCGACAGCGGGGTCCAGGAGACCCCGCCGTCGCGGCTCTCGACCAGGCCGAGCGGCTGCGGCAGGTCGTCGCCCGGTGCCGGGTGCCCGCTGGACAGGAAGGTGCCGGGCCCCGTGATCGTGAAGCCCATGAGGTCGCGCCCGGCGGCTCCGGCCGGGACCAGCCCGTCGGGCCCGGACCGGAACAGTCCGTCGTGCGACGCGACGTACACGGCTCCGTCGGCCGGGTCGACGCCGAGGCCGTGCACGTGCGCGAACACCGGCCCTGCGGCTGCGTTCTCCGATGGTCCGCCGGGGCCGGCGCAACCGGCCAGCGCGACGGCGACGGCGACGGCGGGCACCAGCGCGGCGGGCAGGCGACGGGAACGGTGCATGGTCATCTCCGTGGTGGTGTCAGCGGTTCGGTGCACCGGGCGCACGGCCGGCATCCGGGGTCCGGTGCGGTGTACGGGTTGACGCTCAGCGCCCGGATGAAGTGCTCGAACCAGGTCGGCCCACTCGTCGTCGGTGCGGCCGTGTGGTCGTCGGGGTCGACCGGCTCGATCGCGATCCGGGGATCGCGGTCGAGGGGTCCGGGCGCTCGGCGGACGGGGTGAAGGAGCTGAGCTCCCGCTCGGCCTGCGAGGGGATGAGCGTGCCCACCGCGACCGACCCGAAGGACGCCGCGGCACGCAGCAGCACCGGCGGCCCGGCGGCCCGCGACTCCCCGACGGCTCCGGCGGGTCGCTCACCGGACGCCTTTCTCCGGACGGCGACGGGCGAGGGGCAGCAGCAGTGCGAGTACGGCCCCGATCAGGACCGGGGTGTCGCCGGTTCGGGCGTAGGGCGTCAGCCCGGTGCGCATCGGGACGGTCTCCCGCAGCAGGGCCGGGTCGCCGAGCCCGCTCTGCGCGAGGAGCGTGCCGTCCGGCCCGACGACGACGGAGTAGCCGGTGGGCGCGGACTGCAGGACCGTGCGCCCGAACTCCAGCGCCCGCATCCGGGCGCCGGCGACCTCGATCGCGGGTACGTCCTCGGTGACGTAGGAGGCGGCGTTCGTCGGGACCAGCACGATCTGCGCGCCCGCGGTGACAGCCTCGCGGACCCGGTCGGCGAAGAGCACCTCGTAGGAGATGACGACACCCAGCGGGCCGGCCGGGGTGTCGATCAGGGCGATTCCCTCGCCGGGGATGGCGTCGCGCGGGACGAGCGCGGTGAGGTCGGTGACGCGTTCCAGCAGTTCCCGGCCGGGGATGTACTCGCCGAACGGGACGCGGTGCACCTTCTCGTATCGGCCCAGGATCTCCCCGTCCGGGCCCCACGCCACGGCGGCGTTGCGGAAGGCGGATGGCTGTTTCTCCACCACCCCGACGACGGCGGTCGTCCGCAGCCGCCGCGCGAGCGCCGCGGTCCGGGTGTCGCCCGGGGAGCCGGCAATCGGGCCGTCGACGCTGATCACGGTCTCGGGCAGCAGGACGAGGTCGGGGGTGCCGGTGATCTGTTCGGCGACCGCGAACTGCCGGTCGGTCGTGTCCTGGGGGTCGGTGAACACCGCGCGCAGCCCACGCGGTCCGCCGCCCTGGACCACCGCGGCGTCCAGTTCTCCTGCGGGCTCGGTGCCGACGGTGGCTCCGACTGCGACAGGCAGGCCGGCCACGGCCACGGCGACGCCGACCGCGACCCAGCGGGTACGCCCCGGGGTGAGCACCAGCGCGGCCAGGCCGACCCCGGCCGTGGCGGCCGCTGCGGTGACCAGCAGGGATCCGCCCAGCGGCGCGGCGAGCGCGAACGGTCCGTCGATCTGGGCGTGGACCAGGGCCGGGAGCGGGAAGCCGTCGAAGGGGAACCGGGTCTGGGCGGCGTCGAGCAGCACCAGCCCGGCCGGTAACGCCCACCAGCCTCCCGACCACCTGCCGGTGCGGGCGGTCGGTACCAGCCCGACGGCCACGGCCAGCATCAGCGTTTCGAGCACGGCGATCCCCACGTAGCCGGCCACGGCGAAACCGGTCAGCCACGCCAGCGTGCTGCCGTAGAGCACGGCGCCGGCCAGGGCGCCGATCAACAACCTGGCGCGCAGGCGACGTCCGTGCAGGGCCACCGTCAGCACCGCCACCCCGAGCGGTAGCAGCGGCCACCAGCCCCGCGGCTGGGCGCCCAAGGCCCACAGGCCGCCTGCACCGGCCGCGAGCACCAGCGTCACGGGCATCGACAGGGCGGGCCGGGCCACAGGGCCGGCGAGGGCCGGATCGGTCGTTGCCGCCTGGTCCGTAGGGATGGCTGCTCCTCTGGGTCGAGTGGCTCTGGCGGACCGAACCACGCATCTACTATGCGGTGTAGAAGATGATGTTGCGGACGCGGGACCGTGTGGCGAGTAGCGCCGTGGGGTCGATGGGCGTCCCGCCTGGTGCCCGGCTCGTCATCGCCGGTATGCAAGCCTCCCGGCTGAGCTGCTGATGATCAACGTCGATGACACTCGCCCTGGATCTGCACCGTTGCCTCGTTACCCGTTGCCCGGGCCCTTGAACTCGTTCGATGGCACTGCTGCGGCGCGGGCGCCGTGCCATCCGATGGCGGCGGCGAGCAGCATTCGACAGGGCCGAGTTCGACAGGGCCGAGTTCGACAGGGCCGAGTTCGAC
>JBKJPD010000220.1:0-2847 GCA_046595345.1 Pseudonocardia sp. | reverse complement strand
ATGTCGGTGAGCCCGGCCAGCACCGCGACCCGGATCGCCTCGGCATCCTCCACCACCAGCACACGCGCGGTCACCGGATCTTCCTCCCGGTGGACCGACCCGCCCGGGAGGTCTGCGGCTGAGGAACGACTGAAGGCCGGCCGCCCGACCCAACGACCTCCAGCCGCGTCGCAGGTGCGCGGCGCAGAGTCGAGTCCGACAACCCGTACCGCTCAGCGGGCGACCACCCGCCCGCCGCCCGGTGCCGATGACACCGGGCGACCCCGGCGGCCGCCCCGGCGCACCAGCAGGCCAAGGGCATCTCCGGGCAGATCACCGCCGAGAACGCCGCAACCCGGACGGTCGAGACCGCGAAGGGCGAACAGTTCATCGTATTGCTCACCCCGCAGACTCAGTTCGGCACCAGGGTAGCCCCGGGCACCCAGCAGCAATTCACCGTCGACATGACGGTGCGGGTGACGGGCACCCCAACGGTTCGGCGATCACCGCGGCCCGCATCGCCGTCCCCGCAGCCGGATCCACGACCGCGCCAGCCGTTCCTGCGCCCACAACCGCACCGCCCACCTCGGCCCCGGCCTGACAAGCTTCGTAGTGACGATTGCCGACGGTGCCGCCGACATACACCCCCCTCGTGCCGGGGCGACGCACGTCACGATCACCCCGGCAGGATGATGGCGCGTGGGCGGTCGGACATGGTCAGGGTGAACTCGCCCAGCGGTCAGTAGTGGGAGGTTCCTCGGATGCGGTTGCGCCGGTCACGATCGTCCGGCCGGCCACAACGGCACCACAAGGTGCGACCGGTAAGAGCCTCCCCGCAGGCCACGGTTCCGCAGCCCGACGCGCTGCCCGCGGAGCTGGCTATCCCGCGGCCGGGTGGGTCGCAATCTGGCGGGTCGTTGCGGACGGTGTCGCTGCGTGCCCGGGTCACCGTGCTGACGCTGCTGGTGGTGGCGGTGGTGCTGGTATTGGTCGCGGTGTTGACCGGTGTGCTGTTCGCGGTGGAGTCCCGGGCCGATCTGCGTAGCGGGCTACCGGTGCGCGCGACCTTGGCGCAGGAGCTCGTCACCCGCCATGTCGGGTGGGAGCAGGTCGCGCGGCGGGTCGAGGCGCCTGGTGTCAGTGCGAGCATCGTGGCACCCGACGGGGCCGTCTACGGGGCCGGGACGGAAGACTCCCCGCCGGCCGGTGCTGTGGTGCTGCGGCGTGCGTTGTCCGGTGGCGCGCAGCTGACCTTGGTCGCCACCGATGACGCGGTGACCGCCGCGCAGCAGCGGCTGCAGAGAACGCTCATGCTGCTCAGTGTCGGGGCGTTGGTGGTGGCGGGGATCGTCACGCTGCTTACCACCCGGCTGGCGCTGCGTCCGCTGGACACGATGACTGCGCTGGCCCGTTCGATCACCCGCGGTGACCGGGGGCGTCGACTTGCCCCATCGCGCACCGGCACCGAGCTGGGACGCACCGCCGCGGCTTTCGACGACATGCTCGATGCGTTGGAGGGAGCCGAACGTAGCGCCCGGACGGCGGAAGCCGCGGCCCGCGCCGCGGAGGGAGCGGCGCGGGAGTCCGAGACCCGCACTCGGGCGTCCGAGGCACGGATGCAGCGCTTCGTCGCTGACGCCGCGCACGAGCTGCGGACCCCGCTGGCCGGGGTGCAGGCGGTGGCAGCGGCGGCGATCCGACCCGGACTCGATCCTGATGAGCGCGACAGAATGCACTTATTACTGATGCGTGAAACCGGACGGGCGGCGAAGCTGGTCGACGACCTGCTCGCGCTGGCCCGCGTGGATGCGGGGATCGAGCTGCACCCCCAACCGGTTGACCTCCTCCAGTTGGCGGGCGGCGAGGCTGAACGGATTCGGTTCCTCGCACCCGACCGTGAGGTCACCGTCACCGGCGACACGATCGTGGTGACCGGGGACATTGCGCGGTTGGGTCAGGTGTTGTCGAACCTGCTCGACAACGCCCTGCGGTACACCCCGGCGGGTAGCCCCGTCGCGATCGAGGTCGCCGCCCACCCCACCGCGGGCGGCGCGGTCCGGGTCGTCGACTCGGGCCCGGGAGTTCCGGCTGCGGATCGGGAACGGATCTTCGACCGGCTGGTGCGGTTGGACACCGCCCGCGGCGGTGGCGATGACGGCGGCGCCGGCCTGGGGTTGGCGCTGGCCCGGGGACTGGCCCGGGCCCACGGCGGGGAACTGGCCTGCATCCCGCCGCCCAGCGGCGCAGGCGCGGTGTTCGAGCTGACGTTGCCGCGCACCGAAGTCGACCCGCGCTGAAGGGTCCGGCGCCGGAAACGGCACGCACCGGGATGGTCACCGAGGGGGTCTGAAGGATCCCTGAGAAACGCCCCGATCGTGCTGCGACCAACCAGGCCGGGGACTTAACTTCCGCAGTGTGAGAATCGATGAGCAGGCGGCGGTGCGGCGACTGCTGCAACGGGTCGGGCTGGGTCCGCGCCCCGGTGAACTCGACGCGGCCGCAGCCCGCGGTTTCGACGCCACCCTGGCGGCACTGACCACACCCGCGGCTGCCCCGGACGCGGGTGTGACGGCGACCCCGGCGCCGTCGCTGCCAGTGCCACCGGCCCCGACGAACAAGAACGACATCGCCGCCCGGCGGGCCCAGCTGCAGCAGGACGGCGTGCAGGCCCGGCAGCTGGTGCTGTGGTGGCTCGACCGGATGGCCGCGGTCGAGTCGCCGCTCCCGGAGCGGTTGACCTGGTTCTGGCACGGTCACTTCGCCACCAGCGTGCAGAAGGTCAGGTATGCCTCGCTGATGTACGGGCAGAACGCCACCCAGCGTCGCCTCGGCGGCGGTGACTTCCGGGCGCTGGCCCAGGCGATGATC
>JBKJPD010000535.1:0-6250 GCA_046595345.1 Pseudonocardia sp. | reverse complement strand
GCAGTCCCCTCCCGCGGCGTCGAGCAGGGTGGCCGAGAGGTTCATCGGGGCGGCGGTGGCGTAGCACTCGTGGACCTGCAGCTGCCGGTAGAGCCCGGCGTCCCCGACATACCCGGTGAGGCTCAGAAGGTGGTCCGCGATGAGGTGGCGCGAGCCGTGCGGCGAGCGCACCTGCACCCGGACCCGGCCGCGGTCGGGTTCCAGTGTCTGCACCGTCGAGTCGGTGTGCACCGTGACGCGGTCGTGGTTGCCGGCGGTGAGGCGGCGGGCGGTGTCGACGAGGGTTTGGCGGGCGGGCAGGCTGTCGTCGGGGATCTCACCCCAGTCCGGGGCCGGGTCGCGGATCACCCATTCCAGGCGGGTGCCGGGCAGCGCGGCGAGGCCCTGTGCGGCGGTCTGCGCGGATTTTCCCGCGCCGACGAGCAGGACGGTCCCGCGCCACCGGGCCTGCTCCTGGTGGTTCTCCAGCGCGGGAAGGGTGCGCATGATCCGCTCGTTCAGCGCGGTCTCACCCGGAGCCGCGATGCCGCCGTCGCCCATCCGGTTGGGTTGGCCGTACGTTCCGGTGCAGTCGAGCACCATGTCGGCGGTGTGCACCAGTTCGCCATCGGGTCCGTCGATCAGCAGCCGGAACTCGGCCGCGGCGCGGGTCGCGGTGGAGATCTCCTCGTGCTTGAGTAGCCCCGCTCGTCCGACCGCCCGGACGCGGTGCCGCAGCCGGATCCGCCCGGCGAGCGCCGGGTGGGCCGCGAGCGGCCGCAGCACCGCGTCGTAAAGCTCGTTTCCGTTCGGGCAGTGCTCAGTGTCAGGTGCCTCGGGTAGGTGGGTGCGCATCCGCGGGGACAGGTTCATGCGCCGAGGGGTGAACAGCCGCACGTGGCCCCACGCCGCGACGTGCGCCCCGACCGTGGCGCCGGCCTCGTACACGGTGAACGGTAGGCCCGCGTCCGCGCAGGCCAGCGCGGCGTCGAGCCCGATCGGTCCGGCGCCCAGGATCGCGACCTGCTTCGCTGGTGATGTCATCGGCTGTGTCTCCTCACCGGCCGGTCTCACCGGCCGCAGGTCCATCGGGTAGCGGGCCTACGGCGACGCCGCCACTGGTCGGGGCGACCCGTCCGCCTCCGTCTGTGGATACCGGCGGGGCGAGCGGTGTCGTCGGCGGGCGGGCCGCCCTCAGACAGCACAGTTGTAGACCAGTGGTAGCGATCCGTCGGCCTGGCGCAGCCGTAGGAACGTCTCCACGATGAGTCGCTTGGCCTCGCTCATCGGCACATCGGGGCCGGCGAGCAGCATGTCGGGGGAGGTGTCGACGTCGGCGCCGGCGGGGTGCCAGTGCCAGCCCTGCGTGGTCACGGTCAGCTCGGGCACGGTGTTGTCCTCCCCGATCGGCAGGCCGTCGTCGGAGTGGCCGCGTTTGACCAGCGGGCGGACCGCGAAGTCCCGGCCACCGATCCCCTTGGCCGCGAGCAGCTCCCGCAGCGGTTCGACATGGTCGGTGTTCTGGGGGGTCTCGGTCATCCCGACCCGCACCGGCAGCCCCAGCGTCAGCGCGGTGTCCAACCCCTCCATCGCCCTGGCCCAGGACCCGCGGCCGCGGTGCACGTCGTGCAGGTGCGGCTGCGCGCCGTCGATGGAGGTCTGCAAGGTCAGCCGGGGGCGCCCGGCCAGGCGGTGGAGCTGTTCGCGGCGGTAGCCCTGGTACAGCATCCCGTTGGTCAGACAGACCACATCGAGGCTCTCGGTCGCATACAGCAGCTTGTCGACGATGTCGGGTTGCAGGAACGGTTCCCCACCGGTGACGTACAGCTCGGTGAATCCCTCCTCGACGGCCTCGTCGACCAGCCGGCGGAACCGGTCCATGCCGATCTCGCGGCGCGGCGCATGTGGTGAGGACGCGACCGAGCAGTAGTCGCAGGCGAGGTTGCAGTGGAAGTTGGTGTAGAGCCACAGCCTCGGCGGGAACATCGCCGAGCCGAAAAGCGGCAGCACCGGCAGCCCGTCATCAGGGACCGCGGGCGCGTCCGCCCACGACACCGCCGCCCCGGAGAAGTCCGGTAGCGCCGACTTGTAGAGCTGATAGCGCCCGCGGGACCGCTCGGGCGGGGGCACGATCTCCAGGCAGGTGGTCCAGTACCCGGTCTCCACGGCCTGGGCGAACGCCTCGGGCAGCCCGGCCGCGCGGATCGAGGAGGCCTGGGCGGCCCAGTCGTAGTCCAGCGCCACCAGCTCCACCGACGCCACCGGGTCGGCGGCGTCGTCACCGAGGTCGAGCAGGGCGAACCAGACGTGCGTGGTGCCGTCGTTGGCCGGGCGCCCGAGCACCCCGACGTTCACCACCAGCGTCTGGCCGCCGTCGCGGCGCGGGATCCGCCGGGTCCAGGGCAGCCCGGTGTGGGTGCAGCAGATGACGTCGGCGCCCGACTCGGCGACCCGCAGCTCGTGCTGGGTGTCGGTCAGCGACTCCCACCAGAAGTCGTTGACAGCCAGTGTCGAGCCGTGCACCAGGTGCACATCGACCCCGTCGATGACTTCGCGGTGCTCGGTGTCCAGCGTGCGCATCCACGCCGCGAAACCGGGTGAGGTGTTGCGGAAGGTGTAGTCGTAGGCGATCGCGGCGAACGCGTTGTCGGCCTCGTCGGTGTAGCCGCAGCCACAGTCGGTCTGCCCGCTGCCGATGGCCACCTCGTAGTTCCCGGCGATGGCCTCCACCCCGTTGTCGAGCAGCAGTGGCCAGATCGCCTCGGGCTCGGCGCCGTAGGCGCCGAAGTCGCCCAGGCAGAACAACCGGTCCGCACCACGGGCCCTGGCCTGCGCGATGAACGCGCGCAACGCGTACGGGTTGGAATAGGGGCCCCCACAGATCGCCAGCCTCGTCACGCAGCCGTCCCACTTCCACCGTCGTCGGTCTCCTGCCGAACTGGGAAACCCGCCGCAGGCGCCGACGCTTCCAAAGGTGCCCGGGAAAGATTTCGGAAGCGTTGCGGACATCTCAGGGTTCCCAGTCCCGATCACCATCCCGAGGAGGAAGGCCGCTTGTGGCACGCAACGCGGGAACGCACCCCGGACAGGATCCCGACATCGCGGCGACATCCGGGCCGGGCCCGGGCAGCCACCCCGACTCGCCCCCCGCCGGGCTCAACGTGTCGATCATCGTGCCGGTGCTGGACGAGGAATCTCGGATCGGGCCGATGCTGGCGCGGCTGCACAGTGACTTCCCGGGTTGCGAGGTCGTCGTGGTCGACGGCGGGTCCAGCGACGGCACCCCGAACCTGGTGCACCCGCCTGCGCGGCTGGTGCGCAGTGCCCGCGGCCGCGGTATCCAGCTCAACGCCGGTGCCGCAGCCAGCCGCGGTGAGGTGCTGTGGATCCACCACGCCGACACCCGCGTCGACCCGGCTGCGCTGGGACAACTACGCGCGGCCCTGGCCGATCCCGCGGTCGTCGGCGGTGGGCTGACCCTGCGCTTCGACCGGCGCACCCCGAGCCTGGACTACGTCGCCGCGACCTCCAACGCCCGGGCCCGGCGCCTGCACTGGATCTTCGGCGACCAGGCCATGTTCGTCCGCCGCTCGGCGTTCGACACGCTGGGCGGCTTTCCCGATCTGCCGGTCATGGAGGATCTCGAGTTCTCCCGCCGGCTGGCCCGCACCGGGCGCACGGTCGTGTTGCCCGCGATCTGCACCGCCTCGGCGCGGCGGTTCACCGAACACGGCACGCTGCGGATGCTGGTGTTCATGCAGTGGCTCAAGCTGCTCTACTTCGCCGGCGCCGACCCCGCCGCGCTGGCCCGCCGCTACGCGGCCGGCCCCCGACGCGGCGCAGGAGGAGCCGGTTTCACCGGCCTGCCGCTCGGCTCGAGCGTCCCGACCCCACCGGGCTCCAGCCGACTGCCGGAGGTCAGCGATGAATCCCGCATCTGAGATGGGGCCCGCCACCATCGGTGCGCGGCTCGACCGGTTGCCATGGAGCGCACGGCACACCACGATCCTGCTCGCGCTCGGTGCCGGGTGGTTGTTCGACTCGTTCGAGGTGCAGCTGTTCTCCAGCGCCGTCGGTCCCCTCGGCGACCACTTCGGCGCCTCGGTGCTCGCCCGCACCGCCGTGCTCGCGGTGTGGCTCTCGGGCATCCTGATCGGCGCGCTGCTCGGTGGATGGCTCACCGATCGCTTCGGGCGCCGACGGCTGTTCGTGGCGACGTTGCTGTGGTATGCCGTGCTCACCGTGCTCACCGGGCTCGCACCCACCCTCGAGGTGGTCTACGTGCTGCGGTTCCTCGCCGCACTCGGTGTCGGCGCCGAGTACGCGATCGTCAACGCCGCGATCGCCGAGTTCATGCCGGCCCGGGTCCGCGGCCGGGCCAACGCGATCGTGATGAACTTCTGGCCCGTCGGCGCCATCCTCGCCGCGCTGCTGGCCTACCTGCTGCTCGACACACTCGCGCTCGACGCGGGCTCCTCGTGGCGCTACATGTTCGTGCTCGGCGGTCTGCTGGCGCTGATCGTGCTGGTCTTCCGACGCCGTATCCCCGAATCACCGCGCTGGCTCGCCACCCGCGGCCGCCACACCGAGGCCGACCAGATCGTGTCCGCCCTCGAGTCCGGCACCGGCGCCACCACCACGATGACGGTGGCGGCGGTCAGCGCCGAGCCCGCGCCGCTGAGGCTGCGAGCGGCGCTGCGGGAACTCGTCCGCGACCATCCCCGGCGGCTCGCTCTGGGTGCCACCCTGGACCTGGCCGAGGCGTTCGGCTACTACGGGCTGTTCGCGCTGCTCTCGGTGGTCGTGCTGCCGCTGGTGCACATCTCGCAGACTCAGATCCCGTTCTTCTACATCATCGGCAACCTCGGCGCGGTGGCCGGCGGGCTGGCCATGAGCATCGTGTTCGACCGGATCGGTCACCGCGTCACCGTCATCGCCACCTACACCGCCGCGGCGGCCGGGGTCGGGCTCCTCGCCGCCGCGACCGCCACCGGCAGCGCGGCCTGGGTGACCGTGGCGTTCGTTCTCGCCAACGCGTTCGGCACCGCCGCGTGGACCTCGGCCTACCCGACGTTCACCGAGCTGTTCCCCACCCATCTGCGTGCCACCGGGATCGGCATCTCGGTCGCGATCGGCCGGGTCGGGGCCATCGTCGGCACCCTGGCGCTCCCCAGCCTCGCCGCTGCCCTCGGAGCAGGCGTGTCCTACCTGCTCGTTGTCGGGTTCTGGCTCGTCGGCGCCGCCGCGATGGCGCTCTACGCCTCGACAGGGGGCCTCGAGTCCGCCCGCCGCCCCCTCGAGACCCTGACCCTCCGCGCCCGGCCGGCGACCCCATGATCAGCCCGGAGCGGATACGCCGGTGGCGGCCGGTGGCCACGCCCGCCCGGCACCGGCGAACGCCGCTCCGGCGACCCACGCTG
The DNA here is from genome assembly GCA_046595345.1 of Pseudonocardia sp. Taxonomy (GTDB): domain Bacteria; phylum Actinomycetota; class Actinomycetes; order Mycobacteriales; family Pseudonocardiaceae; genus Pseudonocardia. The sequence continues at coordinate 851 of JBKJPD010000535.1, read as the reverse complement.
GTGATCATGGCGCGGGCACCGGTCGCGGGAACGGTGAAAACCCGGCTCCAACCACTCCTGGGCGCCGACGGGTGCGCCCGGCTGCAGGCCGCCCTGATCCGCCACACCGCCACCCTGGACGGCGGTCGCGGCTTCCTCGCCCACACCCCGCCCGACGCCGCCGGGCTCATCCGGCCGCTGGTCGGGCACCGGCTCAGGCTGTTCCCCCAACCCGGCGGCGACCTCGGTGAACGCATGGCCGACGCGGTCGCGGTCACCGCCGCGCGACGCCCCGGCCCGGTGATCCTCATCGGCACCGACTGCCCCGTCCTGCGCCGCGCGCACCTGAGCATGGTCGCCACCCAGCTGGCCCAGGGCTGCGACGTCGTCCTCGGCCCGGCCTACGACGGTGGCTACTACCTCATCGCCCTCGCCCGCCCCGACCCCCGCATCTTCGCCCTCCCCACCAGTGCGTGGGGTGGCCCGCACGTCGCCGAATACACCGCAGACCAGGCCGCCGCGGCCGGGCTCCAGCTCGGGTTCATCGACCCCGAACACGACCTCGACACCCCCACCGACGCCACCACCGCGCTGTCGGACCCCCGCATACCACCGGAGATCGCCGCGATACTGCGATCCGCGGGACCGCACCCCCGCCACGGGTAGCGGCAGACCAGCGGCGAGGCGGCAACGGGGCCGAGATCAAGCACGACCACGACCATGTGTCGCCGTGCCGGCGGTCCCCGCACCGGCACGGCACCACTGCGGTGATCGCGTGGGCTTCCCGGTCGCGGTGCTGGTGGGTGTTCATGACGCGGGCTCCTCCAGGGACCTGTCGTCATGGGCCTGGTGGTGCTCGCAACTCGTCGATC
>JBKJPD010000053.1:0-22671 GCA_046595345.1 Pseudonocardia sp. | reverse complement strand
TCGGGCTCGGCGGTGGCGCGCGCGTGCTGGAACCACCCGAACTTGCCGACGCCGTCGCCCGCCGGGCACGCGAGGCGCTGGCCGCGTCGGGGCCGGGCCGGGCCGGGTAGCAGGTCTGGCCCCGACAGATCGATCATGTCCACGGGGTGCGGGGCCCGGGGCCGTTCGGAGCGCTACATTCCACCAGGCGACGCCACTCACCTGGTCGCAGTGTGCTCATGACGGCTCGACCCAGGAGGTACGAGATGGGCTATCTGTTGGCAGGCATCACAGCCATGGTCGGTGCAGCAGCCCTGGTGGCCCTGCTCGTGGTCCAGACGCGCCGGTTGAAACGAACACGTCGCGCGCTGCACCGTTGGCGAGTGGATGTCCGGACGGCGGCCTTATCGATCCGATCCGGTGCGACCGCGGATCGCGAGCGTCGGGCGACCGCAGCCGCTATGCCCCGTCGCGTACGCTTGGAACGGCACTGACATCGAGGAGGGAATCACATGCCGGGTGGCTGGGAATGGCTGATAATCGTTGGGGTCCTGATCCTGCTCTTCGGAGCGAAGCGCCTTCCGGATATGGCGCGGTCGGTCGGGCAGTCTGCTCGGGTGTTCAAGGGCGAGATGAAGGGGTTGAAGTCCGACGACGAGGCCAAGAAGCCCGACGTCAAGACCGAGCCCTCCACGGTGCTGCCGCCGGTGCAGAGCTCCCCTCAGGAACCGGCTCGGGCTACCCAGCCGGATAACAGCACCAGCGGCCAGTAGCCACCCGCGGTGGCCAGAATCTCCCTTCGCAGGGGCGGCAGACCGAAGAGCTCCGACGGGACCATGTCGCTCGTCGAACACCTTTACGAACTGCGTGGTCGGCTCACGATCGCGCTCGCCGCGATCGCCATCACCACGGTCGTCGGCTACATCTGGTACGGGACCGGGTTCTTCGGCGGTCCCAGCCTGGGCACCCTCCTCAAGGAGCCCTACTGCGCGGTCCCGGCGGGATCGCGTGGGCAGTTCACCGTCGACAACTCGTGCACGCTGTTGGCGACGGGCCCTTTCGATCAGTTCAACCTCCGGCTCAAGGTGGCTATCACCGCCGGGGTCGTGATGGCCTGCCCGATATGGCTGTACCAGATCTGGGGTTTCATCACCCCCGGTCTGCACTCGAAGGAACGCCGCTACGCCCTGAGCTTCGTCTCGGTCGCCTCGGTGCTGTTCACCTCGGGTGCGGTGCTTGCCTACTTCGTGGTGAGCCAGGGCCTGAGCTTCCTCCTGCAGGTCGGTGACGGAGTCCAGACCACGGCGCTCACCGGTGAGTACTACTTCGGCTTCCTGATCGCCCTGCTGCTGATCTTCGGAGTGAGCTTCGAGCTACCGCTGGTCGTGGTGATGCTCAACGTCGCCGGCGTCGTCAGCTACGCGAAACTCAAGGAATGGCGCCGCGGGCTGATCTTCGGGCTGTTCGTGTTCGCCGCGATCGCCACGCCCGGCCAGGACCCCATCTCGATGCTGGCGCTGGCGTTCGCACTGGTGATCCTGTTCGAGTTCGCCATCCAGCTCGCCCGGGTCAACGACCGGGCGCGGGCCAGGCGCCGCGCCGCGGAGGGCAGGGACGACTGGGATCCCGACGCTCCGTCGCCGCTCGACACCACGCCCAGCGCGATCGACACCTCGCCGAGCCCGGTCGGTGCGGCTCCGATCCCGGCCAAGTCTCCGCACCTCGACGACGTGACCTGACGAACCGTTTCGCGCACAGAACATGGCCTCGCGCGCACCTGGGAGCGCCCGGATGACGGGCGAGCGCGCAAACTCCCGCCAGGTCGAGCAGGGCGCGAGCGCGCGCCGGGGCCGCGGTGTGCGAGCCTGGGGTCGTGGCCAGCAATCCGCGGGCTCCCGCGGAGGCCTATGCCGCCGCCAGGAGCCGCGCCGCACGTCCCCATCTCACGGAGTTCGTACAGACTCTCCCGTTCGACCTCGACGGGTTCCAACACGCCGCGTGCTCGGCCCTCGAGGAGGGTCACGGGGTCCTCGTGTGTGCCCCGACCGGCGCCGGGAAGACCGTGGTCGGCGAGTTCGCGGCGCATCTAGCGCTCGCGCAGGGGCAGAAATGCTTCTATACGACCCCGATCAAGGCGCTGTCGAACCAGAAGTACGCCGACCTCGTCGCGCGGTACGGCGCAGGGGCCGTCGGCCTGCTCACCGGTGACACGTCGGTCAACGGTGACGCGCAGGTGGTCGTGATGACCACCGAGGTGCTGCGCAACATGATCTACGCGGGGTCCCGGGCGCTGGAGCACCTCGGCTACGTCGTGATGGACGAGGTGCATTACCTCGCCGACCGCTTCCGCGGCGCCGTGTGGGAGGAGGTCATCCTCCAGCTCCCCGAACACGTGGCGCTGGTGAGCCTCTCAGCAACCGTGAGCAACGCCGAGGAGTTCGGCGACTGGCTCGTCACCGTGCGGGGGGACACCACCGTCGTCGTCGACGAGCACCGGCCGGTGCCGCTATGGCAGCACATGATGGTCGGCAACCGGCTGCTCGACCTGTTCGGCGGCGAGAACGATGCGGGGGAACTGCAGGTCGATCCCGATCTCGTCCGCTACAGCTCCGAACTGGAGCGACAGAGCTCGGTCTGGGACCGGGGCCGGGGCCGGGGCCCGCGGCCGAACGGTCGCTCGACCACCCGCTTCCGCCCGCCGTCGCGCACCACCGTCATCGACCGCCTCAACCGCGACGGCCTGCTGCCGGCGATCACCTTCGTGTTCAGCCGCGCCGGCTGCGACGCCGCCGTCGGGCAGTGCGTGCGGTCCGGGCTGCGGCTCACCACCGAGGACGAGGTCGTGGAGATCCGCCGCACCGTCGAGCGACGCACCGTCGACCTGCCGCAGGCGGACCTGGCGGTGCTCGGCTACTGGGAGTGGCTCGAGGCGCTGCAACGCGGCATCGCCGCGCACCACGCGGGGATGCTGCCGGCGTTCAAGGAGACCGTCGAGGAACTGTTCGTCCGTGGGCTCGTGCGCGCCGTGTTCGCGACGGAGACCCTCGCGCTCGGTATCAACATGCCTGCGCGCACCGTCGTCCTGGAGCGGCTGGTCAAATACAACGGCGAGTCCCACGCGGAGCTGACCCCCGGCGAGTACACGCAGCTCACCGGCCGAGCCGGACGCCGCGGCATCGACGTCGAGGGGCACGCCGTCGTCATCTGGCAGCCCGGCACCGACCCCGTGCAGGTTGCGGGGCTCGCGTCCACCCGCACGTACCCGCTGCGCAGCTCCTTCCGACCCGGCTACAACATGGCCGTCAACCTCGTCGCACGGCTGGGTACCGAGGCCGCACGTGACCTGCTGGAGCAGTCGCTCGGGCAGTTCCAGGCCGACCGTTCCGTGGTCGGACTCGCGCGCCGGATCGACAGCAACAATGAGGCGCTGGCCGGTTACGCGTCCTCGATGCAGTGCCACCTCGGCGACTTCGCCGAATACGCGGCGTTGCGGCGAGAGGTGACCGAACGGGAGAAGTCCCTGTCCCGCCGAGGCTCCACCGACCGCCGGGAGGCCGCGGCCGAGTCCCTGCGGTCGCTGCGGAGGGGCGACATCATCGTTGTGCCCGCCGGCCGTCGGGCCGGGCTCGCAGTGGTTCTCGATCCCGGGCTCGACAGCGACGGCGATCCCCGCCCGCTCGTGCTCAACGAGGACCGCTGGGCCGGGCGCCTTTCCACCGCAGACTTCCCGACGCCTGTGCAGGCACTGGGCCAGATGCGCCTGCCCAAGCGCGTCGACCACCGGGTGCCGCGGGTGCGCCACGACCTCGCGTCGGGCCTGCGCGACACAGGCATCCGGGCACCCGCCGATCCCCGGCGCCGCGGCCGGGTCGGGTCAGCCGACGATCCCGAGTTCGCGACGCTGCGCCGGGCGCTCCGCGCGCACCCCTGCCACGGCTGCGACGACAGGGAAGCCCACGCGCGGTGGTCCGACAGGTACGGGCGGCTGGACCGCGAGTCCGAGCAACTTCGGCAGAAAGTCAGCTCCACCACCCACTCGCTGGCGCGGGCATTCGACCGGATCCGTGATCTGCTGGGGGAGCGGGACTACCTCGACGGCGAGATCGTCACCGAGCACGGCGAGCGGCTCGCGCGGCTGTGGGGCGAGTCCGATCTGCTCACCGCCGAGTGCCTCCGCCACGGCGCCTGGATCGGGCTGGAGCCCGCCGATCTCGCCGCGGTCGTGTCGGCGCTGGTGTACGAGTCGCGCCGGGACAACGGGCCGGTGCCGCGGGTGCCGTCCGGCGCGGTCTCCGAGGCTCTGACGACCACCGTCCGGATCTGGGCCGAACTCGATTCCGACGAGCGGCGCCACCGCGTAGACCGCACCCGCGAGCCCGATCTCGGCTTTGCGTGGTCGATGCACCTCTGGGCCCGCGGTGAGTCGCTCTCCGCCGTGCTCAGCGCGGCGGCGCAGAACGGCAGCGAGCTCCCCGCGGGTGACTTCGTGCGCTGGTGCCGGCAGGTTCTGGATCTGCTCAATCAGATCGCCGGGGTCGCCGGACGCGGGAGCGACGTCGGACGTGCGGCGGCGCTGGCCGTCACCGCGATCCGCCGTGGGGTGGTCGCCGTCGGTACGGCGTGACCGGGTGAGGATCGGGCACCGTGCTGCGCCGGACTCGTCGGCTGTGCTTTGATCGCCGCACCCGGCACCTCCAGGAAGGCCTGCGATGACGACCCCTCCACCCCCGCACGGCAGCCCGGCCGATCCACCGGCCGAGCATCCGCCGTGGGGTCAGCAACCTTCCGGCGGATGGGGCCAACCCCGGCTCGACAGCCAGGATGCGGAGCAGGCCACTGATACCGATTCCCGTGGATGGGGCGGAAACGGCCGGTCGGGCTGGGATGCGGTACCGGGCCAGCAGTCCTACGGCGCCCGGACCTGGGGTCAGCAGCCCGATGCACAGCAGGAATACGCACAGCAGGAATACGCACAGCCCCAGTACGGCCAGCCCCAGTACGGCCAGCCGCCTGACCACGGCCAGCCTCCGTACCCCGACTACAGGCAGCAGCCCCAAGGCCCGCCGGCGGAACAGCGGATCGGCGGCGGCCAGCGGGTGTGGGATCCGGTCGAGCAGCAGGGCTGGGGGCAGCAGGGTCCACCGTCCACCCAGCAGCGGCCCGGTGCCCAGCCCCAGGGTTCCCAGCCCCAGGGTTCCCAGCCGTGGGACCCCGGCCACCCGGTGCTCCCCGACCCCCCGGCCCGAGAGGGCTCGGGGCCCACGAAGCTGCAGTTGATCCTCGGCGGTGCCGGGGTGCTGATGATTGCGCTCATCCTTGTACTCGGGTTCGTGGCGCCCGGTTACTTCCTTACCCGTGTGTTCAGTGCCGCGGCGGTGCAGGACGGTGTGCAGAGGGTCTTGACCGACGATTACGGGCTGAAGGTCGGCTCGGTCACCTGCGCCGAGGGTGTCGCGGTCACCGCGGGCGCTTCCTTCGACTGCGACGCCACCATCGACGGTAGGCAGTGGAGTGTCCCGATCCGCATCACCAGCAGCGACGGCAGGTATGAGGTCGGTCGCCCACTGTAGGCACGTCTAACCCGGTATCGCGCCGGAGGCGGATCGGGCAGCATCACGCCTGTGATCCCGTGGAGCGTCTCGACGCTCGAGCCTGACGAACTGCGCGCATCGCACGACCTGTTTGCCGGGGCTCTGCACCACGGCCCGATCGACGACGAGCGATGGGCGAGCACCGAGGCGGGTTACCGCACCGCTCGCGCGATCGGCATCCGCGAGGAGGGAGCGCTCGTCGCCACCGCCATGGCGTTCCCGTGCTCCATGGCGACTCCGGGGGGCGCGGTGCTCCCGGCGGCAGGTGTGACGCGGGTCGGGGTGCGGGCCGACCGCACCCGTCGCGGGCTGCTGTCGGCGATGATGCGGGCCCAGCTCGTCGACGTCGCTGCTCGTGGGGAGGCGCTGGCGTCACTACGGGCCAGCGAGGCCCGGATCTACGGCCGGTTCGGCTACGGCGTCGCCACCCGCGGCCAGGAGGTCACGGTCCGCCGCAGCGGCCGGGGCTTCCGGCCGTCGGCTCCCACCGGCGGGACCGTCCGGTTGCTGGACCGCTCCGAGATGGTGGCGGTGCTCGCACCCCTGCACCAGCGCCTCGCGCTGGGGCGCACGGGCGGGATCACCCGGCACGATGCCTGGTGGTCGAACACCGTGCAGCGGCCGATCACGGCGCGGGACCCGATGCTGGCGGCGGTCCACACCGGACCGGATGGCGACGACGGGTTCGCAGTGGCCTATCCCCGCAAGTCCGACGGTGGTCTCGACGGGCGGGTGTTGCGCGTGGAGGACATGCACACCGTCGGAATCGACGCGACAGCCCGGCTGTGGCGGTTCCTGCTCGACGTGGACCTCATCGGCGCCGTCGAGGGCTGGCTGCGTCCACTCGATGAAGGACTGGACCTGCTGCTCGCCGATCCGCGCGACTGCTCCTTCACCGGGATCGAGGACGAGACCTGGCTGCGCATCGTCGATGTTCCCGCGGCGCTGGCCGCGCGTTCCTACGGGGACGCCGACCCGGTGCTGCTCGCCGTGCACGACCCGCTCCTGGAGACCAACGCGGGCGTCTACCGCATCGCAGGCGGCACCGCGGAGCGGATGGCTCCGCTCGGCGGTGCGACACCGGACCTGGAGTGCGACGTAGCAGCGCTGGCCATGGCGTACCTGGGCGACCGGTCCCCGTCGACGCTGGCTACCACCGGCTGGTGGACCGTCCGCGAGCCCGCGGCACTGGCCCGGGCCGACGCACTGTTCGCCACGACCACCGTCCCGTGGTGCGGCACCTACTTCTGAGGCTCCTGGTTCCGGGCCCGGGCAAGCGCCCCGACCAGGCGGTCCACCGAACTGCCCAGACCCCAGCGTTCGGCCAGCGCCGCCAGCCGTTCGGGATCCGCCGGGACGCCCGGCAGCGTGTCGTTCCGGTCGAGCTGTACCCGGGCGTCGAGCGCCACGCGGACGACCTGCTCGACCACCGCCAGGTATGGCGCTGCCGCGATCAGCTTCGCGCGTACGGGCGCGGCGAGTCGCCCGTCGGTCCGGTCGATGACGGCATCGAGCAGTTCGATCCACGACCCGAACCGCCCGACCAGGGCCGCCGCGGTCTTGGCCCCGATGCCCGGTACACCGGGCAGCCCGTCGGACGGGTCGCCGCGCAGCATCGCCATCTCCGCGTACGCCTCGCCGGCCCGGCCGACCGGCACCCCGTATTTGGCGGCCACCTCGGGCGGACCGAGGTACTCGGCCTTGGACAGTCCGCGACCGACGTAGAGCAGCCGCACCTCGACGGGTTCGTCGCGAACGATCTGCATGAGGTCCCGATCGCCGCTGACAGCGAGCACCGGATCGGTCAGCTCGGCCGCCGCGAGGGTCCCGATCACGTCGTCGGCCTCGTAGCCCTCAGCGCCCGCGGTGGCGATACCAGCGGCCGCGAGTACCTCCAGGATGATCGGGACCTGCAGTGCGAGCGTGTCGGGCACTTCCTCGGCGATCCCGTGCGGCGCCGTGTCCGGCCCGCCCGCCAGCCGGTGCGCCTTGTAGGAGGGCAGCGCCGTCACCCGGAACGCCGGACGCCAGTCGAGGTCGAGACACGCCGCCAACCGGGACGGCCGCTGCTCGCTGATCAACCGCGACACCATGTCGGTGAAGCCCCGCACCGCGTTGACCGGCGTGCCATCCGGTGCGGTGATCGACTCGGGCACGCCGTAGTAGGCGCGGAAGTACAGGCTCGCGGAGTCCAGCAGCATCAACGAGCTCGCGGGTGCGGTCACAGCGGGAAGCTTGCCGGAATACCCTGCTGTGTATGACACCGGCCATTCCCACCGCGATGTTCGTCGACCGCCTCCGCCGCGCCGGGGAGGTGGCGGCCGAGCACGACATCGACCTGTTGCTCGTCTCGCCCGGCACCGACCTGCGGTATCTGGTGGGCGCCGCGGGCGAGTCACACGAGCGACTCACCTGCCTCGTGTTGTCTGCGGCGGGCCACCGCGCCCCGCCCGCGTTGATCGTGCCCAAGCTGGAGGCACCCGGGCTCACCGGGCTGCACCTCGACGAACTGGGGATCGAGATCGTCACCTGGACCGACGGTGAGGACCCCTACCTGCTGATCAGCGACCTCGCGGGTGGGCCGACCCGGATCGCGGTGGCCGATGCGATGCCCGCAGCTCACGTCTTCGGGATCCGGGATGCTCTGCCCGCGGCGGCCCAGACCCTCGCCGGACCGGTGCTGCGCGAGCTGCGGATGCGCAAGGACACCACCGAGATCGCCGAGCTGCGGGCCGCGGGCGCGGCTATTGACCGGGTCCACGCGCGGATGGCGGAGTTCCTTGTCGCGGGCCGCACCGAGGAGCAGGTGGGCGCCGACATCACCGCCGCCATCCTCGAGGAGGGCCACACTGCCGCGGCATTCGTCATCGTCGGTTCCGGTCCGAACGGCGCCATCCCGCACCACGACGTCTCCGAGCGCGTGATCGCCACCGGGGACATCGTCGTGATCGACATCGGTGGGCCCCTGCCGAGCGGCTACAACTCCGACTGCACCCGCACGTACGCCGTGGGGACCGAGCCGCCCGCGTCGGTCCGTGAGGCCTACGCGGTGCTGCAGGACGCCCAGGAGCGGGCTGTGGCGGCCGTACGACCCGGCGTGACGGCCGAGCAGGTGGACGCGGCGGCCCGCGAACCGATCACCGCGGCCGGGCTGGGGGAGCGGTTCATCCACCGCACCGGACACGGCATCGGCCTCGACGTCCACGAGGAGCCCTACATCGTCATCGGCAACAGTCGGGTACTGGAGCCGGGTATGGCCTTCAGCGTGGAGCCGGGCGTGTACCTGGACGGCCAGTGGGGCGCCCGAATCGAGGACATCGTGATCGTCACGGCCGACGGCTGCGAGCGGGTCAACACCCGCACCCACGACCTCGTGGTGCTCTGACAGGCGGTGCTGGGACCGGCCCTCACGCCGGAGACTGCACGACGGCCCCCGTGTCGAGCCGCACCCGGCCGTCTGCTCCGGCGACACACGCGCCGCCCGCCGCATCGGACCGGACGAACTCCCCGAGGCACCGGGCCATCTCGCCGTGCGCCGTCGCCGTGGGGTGGAACGACTCCTGCGCGAGGTGGTAGCCGATGGCGTCGAGCCCGCCGTAGACCAGTGCCTGCGCGTCGACGGTGATGCGCCGCTGCCACTCCAGCGACTGCGGGGTGCGGGTGCAGGCCTCGTAACCCTCGGTGGCCCGGACCATGTCGAGGAACCGGGCGCCGGTGCGCTGCGCCACCCCGCGCAGCGCGGTCGACAGCGCGGGGAACAGCACCGAGCGGCCCCAGCCCGCGTCGGCCCGGCTGTACGGGCAGCCGCGTGCGCCCTGCAGCGGCAGCATCTTCTCGGTGATCGGCGCTGCGTAGGAGGCAAGGACCAGCGTGTAGGAATCAGCCCGGTAGCCCGCCTCGCGCATGGCCTCCTGCACGTCCCGCACGGCCTTCTCCACCTTCGGCGCGGTTGCGGCCATCCGCGCAGCGATCAGCGGCCCGACCGTCTCCCGGCACGGCGGTTCGACGAGGTCGAGGAATGCCCGGATGCAGGCGATGCCGGTGGCGGTGAGCGCGGCGTCGTCGTTGGCCCCGATCTGGAGCACGACGGTGTCGATCCGGTACCGCCGCGCGACGGCGTGCAACTGCTGTGCCTGCGACGGCTCCGTGTAGTGCGTGCCCGCACCGAACGCCACATCGGCCGCCTTCGCGCCCGAGCACGCGAGGTTGACCGACTCAGCGGCGAGCCCGGTGCCGTGGATGTAGGCGTGGGACGAGCGGTGGCACCAGTCGCCACCTTCGCCGCGGGTACCGGGCTGGTAGTCCCCTGCGCCCTCACCCGACGCCGCGCTGTCGCCGAGCACGACGACTGCCACCGGCCGGGATTGTTGTGCCGAGGCCGGTGCGGCGGCGCCCAGCAGCACCCCGACGAGTGCGGCGGCGAGCACGGTGAGCAGGCGGCGGGATCGGGGCACGGGAGGGACGCTAGCCGCGACACCCGAGCCTGACCAGGGTATTCGTCGACGCCTGTGGACAACTCCCGCTCACCGCCCCGACGGAGCAGCCGGTGCTCACCGTCGGCGATGCGGTCACCCGAACGGGTCGGCGTCCGGGGAACCCTGGGGGCGGGTCCGGGCGTTGCCGGAGTGCATACCCACGCCGCTACGCGGAGAGTGGAGTAGGGCGCCGAGATCGGCTGCCCTGAGTAGAAGGAGGTCCCCGTGGCATCGACCCTGACCCGTCCGCGACAGGGAAAGGTCATCGCCGGCGTCTGCGCCGGACTCGCCGAGCGCTTCGGGTGGAGCGTCTTCGTCGTCCGCCTGCTGTTCGTGCTGTCGATCGTGCTTCCCGGTCCCCAGGTGCTGGGCTACCTCGTACTGTGGCTGCTCATGCCCCGGCGCGACCACTGATCGACCATCGAGCGACCCGAACGCTGCTGCTCGGCGTCCGGGTCCTCGACCCGACCGCCCCGCCGGATACGACCGCGCTGCCGGATACGACCGCGCTGGAGATCACCGACGACGTGATCACGTTCGTCGGTCCGGCCGCAGACGCCCCGCGGCGGGGCGCCGTCGAGCACGACCTCGACGGCGCTGTGGTCACCCCCGCCTTCGTCGACGCCCACGTCCACGCGACTGCCACCGGGCTGCTCGTCCATGGGCTCGACCTGCTCGACTGCCCGTCCCCACAGGCCCTGCTCGCCGCCGTGGCGGAGCGCGCAGCCACGCGTCCCGGAGCGCTGATCTGGGGGCACGGCTGGCAGGACCATGACTGGACCGACCCGGTGCCCCTGCGGTCCGCACTCGACCGCGCCGCCGCGGGGGCACCGGTGTACCTGAGTCGGATCGACGTGCACTCCGCGCTGGTCTCCAGCGCGCTGCTCGACCGGGCCCCCGAGGCTGTCGGTGCGCCCGGTTGGTCCGACGGTCCGCTCTCGGCCACCGCACACCACCACGCGCGCCGGGCGGCGCTCGCCGCAGTCGACGGGACCCTCCGGGCGGCCGCACAGCGCGCCTTCCTCGCCGCCGCCGCGGCCCGGGGGATCGCGGTCGTCCACGAGTGCGCGGGCCCCGACATCTCCTCGATCGACGACCTCGCCGCCCTCCGGGCGCTTGCGGCCGACCCTGCGGTGCCCGAGGTGGTCGGCTACTGGGGCGAGTCCGTCACCACCGCCGCGCAGGCCCGGGAACTGCTCCACGTCACCGGCGCCCGTGGCCTGGCGGGCGACCTGTTCGTCGACGGCTCGATCGGCTCGCGCACCGCGGCGCTGCGGGCGCCCTACGCCGACTCGCCGCACTGTGTCGGCAACCGCTATCTCGACACCGACGCGGTCGGTGCCCACGTCGCCGCATGCACCATCGCCGGCGTGCAGGCCGGCTTCCACGTGATCGGCGATGCCGCGGTCGACATGCTGGTGGCGGGGCTGCTCGAGGCCGCCCGGGCCACGTCCATCGACGCCGTCCGCGCCGCCGCACACCGGGTCGAGCACCTGGAGATGGTCGATGCCAGGCAGGCGCAGGTGCTCGCCGACCTGGGTGTCGCCGCCTCCGTACAGCCGCTGTTCGACGCGTTCTGGGGGGGTCCGGCCGGAATGTACGCGCGGCGGTTGGGAGCCGGCCGCGCCGCGCCCATGAACCCGTTCGCGGTCCTGCACGGGGCCGGGGTGGTGCTGGCGTTCGGTTCTGACTCCCCGGTGACGCCGGTGGGGCCCTGGGCCGCGGTCCTGGCCGCGGTCGCGCACCGGACCCCGGGATCGGGCCTGCGCCCGGCGGTTGCGCTCGCCGCCCACACCGTCGGCGGGTATCGCGCCGCAGGGGACCACTCCCCGCTGGCAGGCCGACTCGTCGCCGGTGCCCCGGCCTCCTATGCGGTGTGGGACGGCGCAGGAGTCCTCGACGGCGGGACCGAACCGCGCTGCCTGCGCACCGTCCACCTCGGCCGCGTCCTGTTCGACACGCAGGGTTGAGTCAATGTCGCCCACGGCCGGGTGTGTGCCAGACTTCGCGTCGTGACGGATCGGGTCGGCGCCGCGGGTGTGGCCCGACGCTGTCCGGGGTGCTGCTGCATCTGACCCCCGGTCCTGTCCTCCGGCCGCCCCGCGGCCCCGCACGTCTGTGAACCCCCGATGCCGCTCCTGTCCCGGCCCGACCTTCGCGGTCACACCGTCCTCGCCCTGCACGCCCACCCCGACGACGAGGCGATCTTCACCGGCATCACGCTGCGCCGCCTCGCCGACGCCGGGGCGCGCACCGTCCTGGTCGTCGCCACGGCGGGTGAGCTGGGCCGATCCCGCATTCCGCTACGCACCGGCGAGACGATCCCCGAGCGGCGCATCGCAGAGCTCGAACACGCGGCCGAACTGCTGGGCGTCTCCCGGCTCGTGCTGCTCGGCCGCCGCGACTCCGGGCTGCCGGGCTGGTCGAGCGGCACCCACGCCCGCGCGCTGGCCATGGCCGATCCGCTGCGCCTGGCCCGGGAGATCGCCGAACTGGCCGACGCCGAGGGCGCCGGCACCGTGATCCACGACGACGAGCGCGGCATCTACGGCCATCCCGACCACCTCGCCACCCACCGCATCGGGACCACCGCGGCTTCGCTCGCCGGGGCCACGGCGTACCGGATGACGGTGGACCGGGAACACCTTCACGTCACCGCCCGGGACGCGCATCTCGTGCACGGCGCCGCGCGGGCCGCGGCCGTCGGGTTCGGGCGGGTCACTGCGGAGATCACGCTCGCCGTCACCGGCACGGAGGAGCATCTGGGCTGCAAGCGGGCTGCGATCACCGCACACGCCAGCCAGGTGGCACCCGAGGATGTCCCGGACACCGGGTTCGCGGCCGCGTACGGGTTCGAGTGGTATCGCCGCGACGGGGCCCCCGGTGTACTCGACGCACTGGGCAACGCCCACCTGCTGGCCGGTATCGCCTCCTGACCCGGAGAGTCGGTGCCCGGTGGCTGCTGGTCACCGGGGTCTCACCTGCTCGCCGTAGGCTCGCCGGGTGGCCGCACCCACCACCGAGCCCACCGGCACCCAACCCGCAGGCACCGAACCCGCCGTCGAACGCGGTCCAACCCGTCGGCACGGGTGGACGGCGTTCGCGGCGCGCGCCGTCGGCGCCGTCGGCGGTGGGATGCTGCTCTACCTGAGTTTCCCGCCGCGCACGCTCTGGTGGCTCGCGCTGCCGGCGTTCGCGCTGCTCGCCGGGGTACTGCACGGCCGCCGGGCCCGGGCCGGATTCGGCTACGGCTTCCTGTTCGGCATGGGGTTCCTCGTCCCGCTGCTCAGCTGGATCTCTTCGCTGGTCCAGACACTCCCGTGGATCGCACTGTCGGTCTTCGAGGCGCTGTTCATCGGGCTGGCCGCCGCCGGTATGGCGCGGGTTTCGCGCCTGCCCGCCGCATCGGTGTGGGCCGCGGCCGTCTGGATCGCCGGCGAGGCGTTGCGGGGACGGGTGCCCTTCGGTGGCTTCCCGTGGGCCCGCGTCGGTTTCGGGCAGCCCGATGGCCCGCTGCTCCCGCTGGCGGCCATCGGCGGCGAGCCGCTGCTGTCGTTCGTCACGGTGCTGGCCGGCCTGGCGCTGGGTGAGCTCGTGCGGCGGTTGGTAGCGGGGGAGCGGCGGCCGCGTGCGGTGGCGGTGCCTGCGGTGCTCGTCGCCGTCGCGATGGTCTCCGGGCCGCTCGCCGCGCTCGTCCCGGCCACGGGCGGCACCGGGCGCACTGTCACGATCGCCGCGATCCAGGGCAACGTCCCGCGCCTGGGCCTGGACTTCAACGCCCAGCGCCGCGCCGTGCTCGACAACCATGTCCGGGTCACCGAGCAGTTCGCCGACGACGTCGCCGCGGGCCGCAGCCCGCGCCCGGACCTGGTGATCTGGCCGGAGAACTCCAGCGACATCGACCCTCTGCAAAACGCTGACGCCGCGGCCCAGATCGACCGGGCGGCACGCGCGGTGGGCGCGCCGATCCTCGTCGGCGCCGTACTGCGCAACCCCGACGGCCTGACGACGAGCAACTCATCACTCGTCTGGCAGGCAGGCGTCGGGGTGGTCGAGCGGAACGACAAGCGCCGGATCCAGCCGTTCGGCGAGTACATCCCGTGGCGGGGGTTCTTCCGGTTCTTCTCCCCCTACGTCGACCGCGCCGGGTACTTCGTGCCCGGCGACGGCACGGGGGCCGTCGACATGGCGGGGGTCCGCGTCGGCATCTCGATCTGCTGGGAGGTTGCCTTCGACGACCTGGTGGCCGACAGCGTCGACGCCGGCGCGCAGGTCCTCGCCGTCCCCAGCAACAACGCGACCTTCGGGTTCTCCGAGATGACCTACCAGCAGATGGCGATCTCGCGGGTGCGGTCCGTCGAGCACGACCGCACCTCGGTCATCGCCACCACGAGCGGGGTCAGCGCCGTCATCGCCCCCGACGGCACCGTCACAGCCAGCACGAGGCAGTTCACGCCCGACGTGCTGGTCGATCGGACGGTGCTGCGGGACACCACTACGCTGGCGAGTCGACTGCGGTCCGTGCCCGAATGGATCCTGGTCGCATCAGGTCTGATGGCCATCGCCGCCGCGACGGTGGTGCAACGCCGCGTGGGCGCAACGCCCCGGGCACGAAAGGACGAGCATGGCTGAGCCCCCGGGGCCGGTACTGGTGGTAATCCCGACGTACGACGAGCGGGACAACCTCGGTCCGGTGCTGTCGAGGCTGCTCGCCGCCCTGCCCGACGCGCACGTCCTCGTCGTGGAGGACGCCAGCCCGGACGGCACCGGCGAGTTCGCCGACCGGATGGCCGCCGCCGACCCCCGGATCCGGGTGCTGCACTGCACGGAGAAGTCGGGCCTCGGCGCGGCCTACCTGGCCGGGTTCGCCATCGCACTGCGCGGCGAGTACCAGGTGATCGTCGAGATGGACGCGGATGGCTCACACGCCCCCGAGGACCTTCCGGCGCTGCTCGAGGCGCTGCGTGATGCCGACCTGGTGTTGGGGTCGCGATACGTGCCCGGCGGCGAGGTGCTCAACTGGCCGGCCCATCGCCAGTGGCTCTCCCGGGGCGGCAACTTGTACTCACGCCTCGCGCTGGGCGTCCCGATCCGCGACATCACCGGCGGTTTCCGTGCCTTCCGTCGCCAGGTGCTCGAGGAGCTCGATCTCTGCACGGTGTCCTCGCAGGGCTACTGCTTCCAGGTGGACATGGCATGGCGCGCCGTGCAGGCCGGATTCCGGGTGCGCGAGGTGCCGATCACGTTCGCCGAGCGCGAGCGGGGCACGTCGAAGATGAACCGCGCGATCGTCATCGAAGCGCTGTGGCGCGTCACCCGCTGGGGCGCGGCCCGGATGGTGGGCCGCGGTCCGGCACGCGTCGCCGTCCGCGACGTCGCGGACGGCCCGAAGTCCGGGCGCTCCGCGTCGGACGGTGGTGCCGTCTCCGACGGTCCCGTTCGAGCCTGAGCTGTCCGGATCGAGCCCACTGCCAATGCCAGATGATGCGGGTAGGCCGACCGGGCCTCTCTCGAGGCTCTTACACCGCCCACGACAAAGCCGGGCCGGCCCAACGGGCCGACCCGGCTTCGATGTTCGTGCGTCAGGCGATCTCGGCCCGGCGGTCGGCGAGCAGTTCCAGTCGCTCCGCGAGCAGCACCTCGAGCTCTGCCACCGAGCGACGCTCGAGCAGCATGTCCCAGTGCGTACGCGGGGGCTTCACCTTCTTCTGCTCCGGCTCCGTGCCGTCGACCAGCTTGGAGATGCTGCCGTGCAGGCGGCATTCCCACGCGGCGGGCGCCTCGGCATCGTGCGAGAAGGGCACCTCGAAGTCGTGACCGCGCGGGCATGCGTAGCGCATCGGCCGCCGGGGCGCGAGGTCGTGGTTGCGATCGGTCTCGTAGCTGACAGCCCCGAGCCGGCTGCCACGGAGCACGCGGTCGGCCATGCGCCTACCTCCCGTTCATGGGTCGAGGGAGGTTCCCTCGACCGGTCTCACCCGGTGTAACGTTTGCGTTGCAGCCGTATGTTCCCGCATCGGGGCGATCCACGGCCTGTGGTGTCGTCGTCTCAGGACGGACACCGGACGGTCGTCGCCCCGGTTGTTCAGTCTCCACCATCCGGCCCGGTCTCACACTGTGATGTGACGTGTCAGCCAACTATGACCTATGTCACCCCGGTGTGAGTAGGTGTTTACACAAGCGCCGGTCACACGTCACCCGCGGGGCTCTGATCGTCGTCCGGACGGCACCTATCGGGTTGCTGCGGCCGAGGCCAGTACCGGCGGGCGTACCGGGACCAGTAGCGCGAGTCCGGCGGCCAGCACCAGCAGGATGCCGACGATCCCGGCGCGCTCGGATGCGAACAGCGAGGTGAACACCGCGAACAGCGTGGGCGCGAGAAACGACACCGCCCGCCCGGTGGTGGCGTAGAGCCCGAACAGTTGGCCCTCCCGCCCGGGCGGGGCCAGCCGCGCGAGGTAGGTCCGCGACGAGGACTGCGCCGGCCCGACGAACAGCGTGAGTAACAGCCCGAAGATCCAGAACATCATCGGCCCGGACACGACCAGCAGCGACACCCCCGCTGCGATCATGCCGATCAGCGACACGACGATGACGGCCTTCGGGCCCACCCGGTCCTCCAGTCGGCCACCGGTCAGCGCGCCCAACGCCGCGACGACGTTCGCAGCCACCCCGAACAGGAGGACGTCACCCGCGCCGATCCCGTACACCGACACCGCGAGCACGGCGCCGAACGTGAAGATCGCGGCGAGGCCGTCGCGGAAGATCGCGCTTGCCCCGAGGAAGTACACGGTGTGCGGGCTGGCCCGGTAGAGCTCGCGCAAATCGGCGAACAGCGTGCGATAGGAACCGGCGATGCCCAGCCGTGCGGCTCGGCTGTCCGGCGGCGCCACTTCGGGCACCCGGACGAACATCGGCACAGCGAACACGAAGAACCAGGCCGCCGCGACGAGCGCGACGAGCCGGAAGTTGAACCCGTCGGCCGTGGACACGCCGGCCAGCCCGCCCTCACCGGAGATGAACCCGTAGTAGACGACCAACAGCAGCACGATCCCGCCGAAGTAGCCCATCGACCAGCCGAAACCCGAGATCCGCCCGATCGTGGCCGGCGTCGAGACCTGGCACAGCATCGCGTTGTAGGACACCGACGCCAGCTCGAAGAAGACCGACCCCAGTGCGAGCAGCAGCAGGCCGAGCCAGAGGTAGGAGTAATCGTCGCGGACGAGGAACAGCAGGGCCATCGTCACGATCGTCAGCGCGGTCCAGAAGCCGGTGGCCAGTTTGCGCCGCCCCGCCGAGTCGGCCCGCTGGCCGATCACCGGGGCCATCAGTGCGATGAGCAGCCCGGCCGCTCCGATCGAGTAGCCCAACCAGGCGCTGGCCTCCGGCCGCTGGTCGCCGACCGCCGTGGTCAGGTAGACGGAGAACACGAACGTGAGGATCACGGCGTTGTAGGCGGCTGATCCCCAGTCCCAGAGACCCCAGGCGACGACCTGACCACGGGTGGCGGGAACAGGGCGTGCGGCGACCTTCATGCGCGGAGATTACCGGCGGGGGCTGCGTGTGCGCGGAGGAAGTCTCCGGGGCGGCCTTTCCGGGCACGAGCCGGATTTCCGCGCACGAGCCCCATCACGGCCACTGGCCGCGTTCCTGCAGCAGGGCGCGCAGCAGGTCGGGGCGGTCCGACAGCAGGCCGTCGACGCCCAGGTCGAGCAACTCGGTCATCTCCGCCGGGTCGTCGACCGTCCACACATGCACCTCGTGGCCGAGCTCATGTGCGCTGCGCACGAACCCCGCATCGACCACGGTTATGGCGCCGAAGCGACGGGGGACCTGCGCCACGTCGCCGCGTATCGGAAGGGCAGGAAGCTGCGACAGCGGCCATGGCAGCGCGTCGAGCCATCCCCGGCTGCGCAGCCCGATTGCCGAACCCTGCGCCATCGAGGTCAGCAGTCGCGGCCCGGCGCCGGCGCGGGACCGCGCCAGCCAGCTCTCGGTGAACCCGCCCATGCAGACCCGGTGCCAGGTGTCGGTGCGCTCCAGCACCGCGAGGACGGGATCCACCGCGGCGGCGGACTTCAGTTCGATCGTGATCCGGGTGTCCGGGAATTCCTTCAGTACCTGCTCGAGCAGCGGGATCGGCTCGCGGCCGCGCACCTTCACCTGTGTCAGGGCCGCGGCAGGCAGTGCGGCGATCGAGCCG
This sequence comes from Pseudonocardia sp., assembly GCA_046595345.1. Lineage (GTDB taxonomy): Bacteria > Actinomycetota > Actinomycetes > Mycobacteriales > Pseudonocardiaceae > Pseudonocardia. The sequence continues at coordinate 4,423 of JBKJPD010000053.1, read as the reverse complement.
GCGCCGTCGGTGGTGCGGTCCAGGGTGTCGTCGTGGTGCACGACGGCCACGCCGTCGGAACTCGCGTGCACGTCGAGTTCCAGATATCCGAAGCCTTCGTCGACTGCCCGCTGGAACGCCGCGAGGGTGTTCTCCAGACCTGCGAGCTCGTCGATGTGCCAGCCGCGGTGGGCGTAGGCACGAGGGTAGGGGCCGTCGAGGTACGGGTGTGGTTCTCCCATTATGTGGCAGAGCCTGCCAGCCTGGACGGATCAGACGCGACGGGGCAGCCGTTGCGGCTCGGTGAACAGCGTGCTGAGCAGGTCACCGTGCTCGGCTATCCGGGCGGGTAGCTCGGCAGCGGTGAACGTCAGGTCGTCGGGTACGCGGGCGGCGCGCACCTCGTCCCAGGTGACCGGCGTGGCGACGGTCGGGTGGGCCCGACCGCGCAGCGAGTAGCTGGCGATCGTGGTCTTGTGCGGGCTGTTCTGGCTCCAGTCGACGAACACCTTGCCCGTACGGCGTGCCTTGGCCATTACGGCGGTGACCAGGCCGGGCGACTCGCGGGCGAGGCCCTCGGCGAGGTCCTTGGCGAACTCCGACGTGCGTTCCGGGCTGCTCACGGTCACCGGCAGGTACAGCTGCATGCCCTTGCCTCCGCTGGTGCGCGGGTAGGCCACCAGGCCGTGGTCGGCGAGCCGCACGGCGATCCGTTCCGCGACTCGCGCGCAGTGGACCACCGTCGTGCCCTCGCCGGGGTCGAGATCGAACACGACCAGATCGGGCAGGTGCTGCCCACCGCGAGGCCCCAGCCGCCACTGGGGCACATGCAGTTCCAACGCGGCGAGGTTGGCGGCCCAGGCCAGCCCCTCGACGTCGTCGATCAGTGGGAAGTCGGCGTTCTCCGAGCGTCCCCCCGGAGTGCCGACCCGTGCGGTCCGGATCCAGCTCGGCGCGTGGCGCGAGACGTTCTTCTCGAAGAACGACGGCCTCTGCACGCCGTCGGGCCAGCGGACCATCGTCACCGGGCGGTCGCGCAGGTGCGGCAGCATCACGTCGGCGACGGCCTCGTAGTGCGCCAGCACGTCGGACTTGGTGGTGCCGGTGAGCGGGTAGAGAACCTTGCGGGGGTTGGTGAGTCTTGCCCGCCCGACTCCACGGGACGCAGGGGTCGTCTCGCGGGCCTCAGAGCTCCGGGCCTCAGAATCCCGGGCCTCAGAACCACTGTGGGCGGCCGCGGGCACCTCCGTCCAGCGGGTGCTGCTGCGGCCGGGCTCATAGGGCGCATCGGGGTCCTTGGCGATCACGTGGGGGAGTCCCTGCTCGGCGACAGCCCTGACCACCTCCGGGCCACCGCCCGGAAAGACCGGGGCGAGGCGCCAGTGCGGGCCGTCGAGGGGGAGTCCCTCCAGCAGCCCCCTCCTCTCGCGGAACGGGAGCGGGCAGGCGTCGCGGCCGTCGAGGTGCAGCAGATCCCCGATCCATAGATCTGCCGTGTCCAGTGGGCCGACCAGTTCGCCGTCGAGCATCACCTGCGTCGCGCCCAGCGACGGCCCGAGACCCCGCAGCCGGGGCACGGTGAGCTCGCCGCCCTCGGCGGCGATGATCCGCGCCCGGCCACCCTCGACGCGCACGATCACCCGACGGCCGCCGAAACCGACCTGCAGCCACCAGCCCTTGTCGTCGGGGAGTGGGCCGGGGGTGGGGAGCATCGGACGGGCGTCGTGGGGGAGCGGTTCGCGGTCGGGGGCCGGGTCGGAGCGGCGCAGAAGCCAGTTGTCCTTGTCCCCGTCACGCCCGGTGCGGATGAACACGAACCGTCCCTGCGCCCGCTTGCCCCGCATCCGAACGATGACCTCGCGCGGGTTCCACTTCTCGATCTCGTACGTGCCGGCGTCCCAGATCGTCATGGAGCCGCCGCCGTACTCACCGGCCGGGATGTCGCCGGAGAACCCCAGGTACCCGATCGGATGGTCCTCGGTTCGCACTGCCAGCCGCACCCTCCCCGGCTCGGTCGGCAGTCCTTTCGGCACCGCCCAGGACACCAGCACACCGTCATGTTCGAACCGGACATCCCAGTGCAACCGGCGCGCATGATGCTCCTGCACGACGAACCGGTCGCCCGGACCCGACGTCGGAGCATCGTCGGGAACCGGCTCGGGCGTACGCCGCGCGTCACGCTTGCGGCGGTATTCCTCCAGCGGCACCGGATCAGGTTAGCCGTACCTCTTGCGTCATTCCACGAGTGAGTGGGAGCATAGCCTCACCTAAGCGAAGGGCTGGCAATGTTCGTCTGCATCTGTGCCGCAGTGACCGACACCCAGGTCCGGTCCTGTATCGCGCGCGGTGCGCGCACAGTCGATGAGGTCGGCGAGGGCTGCCGGGCCGGCACCGGCTGCGGCTCCTGCCACGACCACATCGACGTCCTCCTCACCGCGGCCTACACCGCGTCAGAGCTCAACGGTCTGCCCGCTACCGCCTGATCGTCCGGTTACTGAGGGTATCCTCGCGGTCACGCAGGCGATCCTGCGTCGATCAAGAACATGCACCGCCACTACCGTCGTAGGTCCGACCCCGATGGAGAGGACCGTGCCGTGCGTGGCGACCCCGAGATCATTGCGCTGCTCAATGAGCAGCTGACCAGCGAACTCACAGCGATCAACCAGTACTTCCTGCACGCGAAGATGCAGCAGAACTGGGGGCTCACCAAGCTGGCGGCCTACACCCGCGAAGAGTCCATCGACGAGATGAAGCACGCGGAGAAGATCACCGACCGGATCCTGTTCCTCGAGGGGCTGCCCAACTATCAGCGCCTTGGCACGCTACGCATCGGCCAGACGGTGAAGGAGCAGCTGGAGGCCGATCTCTCCATCGAGCTCGGCGTCGTCGAGCGGCTGCGCCCCGGCATCGTCATGTGCCGGACGAAGGGTGACGCCACCACGGCGAACCTGCTCGAGGAGATCCTCGCCGACGAGGAGCACCACATCGACTACATCGAGACCAACCTCGAGTTGATGGGCAAGCTCGGCGATCAGCTCTACCTGGCCCAGCTCGTCGACCAGCCGCCCACCCCGGGCTGAGTCAGCGCCGTTGTCATAACGTGCCGCAGTGCATCGATCAGAATCCCGTGGTTACCTGATCCGATAATCGACGTTATGACACTTCAAGCATCCTGAACTGCAGGGGGCGACTCCTGGGCGGCTTCCGTCCGACTGTCGCTCCCCACAGTTGGTCGGGTGACGCGCGGGAAAGTCCTTGTCGGCCGTGGACCTCACGCTAGACCGTCGTCTCGTCAGCATTCCCCGCCCGACGGCTGGGCCGTTCGCTCTAAGGTGCCCGACGGCTGGGCCGTTCGCTCTAAGGTGACAGCCATGGTTGCGGAGCCCTTCAACGTCGCACACACGCCGGACGACGTGCTGGAGGCAGGAATCCTCGCCGGCGATCCGTCGGCGTTCGCCGCCCTGTACGACCGGTATGCCGACCGACTACACGACTTCTGCGCCACATCGGTACAGGATCCAGACCGCTGCGCCGAGATCGTACGGTTCGTGTTCGAGCGTGTCCCCGGGCAGCTGCCCAGCCGGCGAAACCGGCAGGAACTCGGGCCGTGGCTGTACGGCATCGCCCGCCGTGAGGTGCTGCGTTCGCCCCGCGCCGCGGCACCACCGGCCGGGTCGCCCACCGACCCGGACCCCTTCCCTGCGCTGGCCCGCGAAGCCGAGCGCGCCCTGTCCGGTCCGGATCGGGTCCTGCTGTGCCTGCATCTTCGCCACGGCATGAACACCGCAGAGCTCGCATCGACCACCGGGGCCACCGAGCGCCGGATCGCCAGCAAGATCGGCAAGCTGCGTGACCGGGTTGAGCAGGGGTTCAGCGCGCTGCTCGTCACACGCTCGGCGGGCCCACTCTGCGCGCAGGGGGAACGGCGCCGCGCGACGCCGAGCCCGCTGGTGTTGCTGGCCGCCACGCCGGTCGTGCCCGCACCACCGGCGTTACGGTCACTGGTGCTCGGCACGACCCGGCTCGATCACCTCGGTACACCGCCGCCGAACCGGCGGCGGCTCGGTACCGTGGCGGCGGCGCTCAGTGGCCGCCCGGCCCTCGCCGCACTCTCCGCGGTGTCCGCGCTCGCCATGGTGCTGACCGTCCTGGTCATCTCGCGGGAGTCGGCAACTCAGGTCGCCCCGGTGACCGACGCCCAACCCACGGCGCCCACCAGCGTGGGATCGCCTCTGCCCCTTGCCGCGCCCCTGTCGTCGGACGAGGCCACGCCGGTGCCTGCCGCCAACGGGCGCCTCGACGCCTCGACGTCACTCCTGGACGTGGCCGCCCGCCCGCCCGCGGTCGGCCCGACACCGACGACCGCAGGCGGTCCGCCGTCCCCCGGCCCCGCGACCACCTCCCCACCGGCGACCACCGGTCCGCCGTCCCCCGGCCCCGCGAC
>JBKJPD010000310.1:0-2809 GCA_046595345.1 Pseudonocardia sp. | reverse complement strand
CGGCCCGACGCCCGCACGATCGAGCACCTGCGCGTACAGAGGCGCCCCCCACCCACGTGGTCCCTCATTCATTCGGCGAGCCTATCCGCCGTGGCGGGACCCGCCCCGGACGTCGGCGGCCACCTCGACCTCGAGCCGCGGTTCGGCCAGTTGCTCGTCGTGGCCGGCGAACCTCGACGGGTACGCCGCCGTGCGCGGCCAGGGTCCGGCCGGTGCCGGTCAGGATCGCCCGCCGGACACCCACCGGTCGCGGTCGTCGCGGTCGTCGCGGGCCGGCGTCACGCGCTCGGCCCCCGACCGCACCACCCGCTCCAGCTCCCACCGGCGAGCGGTGAACTCGGCATGGGGCACTGTCACGCCCAAGGCACCGCAGACCTCGCCACCGGGCCCGCGGACCGGCGCGGCGACCCCCGCGAGACCGGACTGGTACTCCTCGACCTCGACGGCCGCACCATCGGACCGGATCCGCATCAGCTCCCGGTCCAGCGAACGCCGGTCCGACACGGTGCGCGAGGCGAGCCGCGGCAGCCCGGTCCTCGCCAGCAGCTCGGAGAGCCGTCCGGGACGTAGGCCCGCGAGCATCACCTTGCCCGCTGCGGTGGCGTGTGGGGCAGTGGGTTCGCCGACGAGCATCGCCGTGGGCCGCGGATGGTCGGTGCAGTCGTCGACATGGGCGATGACGATCTCGACGTCACGGAACACGGTCAGATAGGCGGCTGCGCCCAGGGATAGGTGGACCTCTCGCAGCACCGTCCGCACAGCAGCGGCGGGCCGCACCTGGTCGGTGAGGCTGCGGTGCAGCTCCGCCACGCGGTATCCGAGCCCGTAGCCGCGCACGTCGTGCAACCGGACGAGATAGCCCTCATCGACGAGCGTGCCGAGGACCCGGTACACGGTGGGCAACGGGCAGTCGAGGCGTCGGGCGATCGCCTTGGCCGTCACCCCGTCGCCGGCAGCCGCCACCGCTTCGACCACCCGCAGCGCTCGGGTGATCGAGGAGCCGGTGGTGCCCGCCGATGTCACCTCTCCAGTGTTGGGCAGGCGGGCACCTCCGCGCCAGTAGAGCGGGTCGACAACGGGCCCCTGAGGGATCATTCCCCGGTGCGCGTCACTCCTGTGAGTCCTGAACTGCTCGTCTCCGAGGTCGTCGATCTCGTCGCCCTCCGGCCGGGACGGGTACGGCTCGCCCTCGACGGGCCGCCGCCCACCCGTCCGGTGGCGTTGGCCGGACGGGTGGCGGCGCAACTGCGGGCTCTGGGCCGGGCCGTGCTCGTCGTGGACACCGCCGACTTCCTGCGGCCCGCCTCCGTCCGCCTGGAGCACGGCCGCAACGATCCGGACGAGTTCCTGGACGGCTGGCTCGACGAGGCGGGGCTGCGCCGGGAGGTGCTCGACCCGGCGGGACCGGACGGCTCGGGGCGCGTACTGCTCCGGCTGTGGGACGCGGCGACCGACCGGGCCCACCGCGACGGCTACACAGCCCTTCCCGACGGCGGTGTGGTGGTGCTCGCCGGTGGCCTGCTGCTCGGCAGGGGCCTCCCGCTCGACGCCGCTGTGCACCTTCGGATGACCGGCGCGGCGCTGGTTCGCATGCTCCCGGCCGCCGAGCACTGGACCTTGCCGGCATATGCCCGCTACGCCGCCGAGCGGAACCCCGAGAGCTGGGCGGACCTGCTGGTACTTGCTGATCACCCGGACCGTCCAGCGGTACACCGGGTGGGCATGAGATGAGATTGTGGGCGAGGAGGGAGTTGAACCCTCACGTCCTTTCGGACACACGGACCTGAACCGTGCGCGTCTGCCATTCCGCCACTCGCCCTGGCGAGAGAAAAACTAGCATGGAGCATGCCGGGGGCCGCGCAGGCCCCTGGATCGAGAGGCAGTGCGACTCCACGTCGTGAGCTAGCACAGATACGATCGTGCTGCCAGCAACACGCCGACGCGAACGGAGGAAGATCGGTTGGGTCGCGTTGACAGGTTCGAACGCCGCCTCCAAGGAATGGTGGGCGACGTTTTTGCGCGGGTCTTCGGTGGCAGTGTCGTTCCCCAGGAAGTAGCTCAGGCGCTGCTCAGGGAAGCCGAGGGCCACATCCGGGAGCTCAGCGGAGGGCGTCTACTGGCACCCAACCGCTACACGGTGCTCCTCGGACCAACCGATCTCGAACGCATGGCAGGTGACCGGGCCCAGATCGTGAACTCGCTCTCGGCCTATATCACCGAACAACTCGCCGACCAGGGATGGGACGCCTACGGCGAGGTCGTAGTCTTTCTGGAGCGCTCCGATGCGCTGCACACGGGACAGTTCCGCACACGCTCGTCCGTGGATCCCGACGCTTCCCGCCGGGACGCCATCCGAGCACGCGACGCAGGAGAAGCACCCATGAGCCAGCAACCGGGCCATCCCGAGGAGAACGGGCAGTACGGCTACGACCGTGGCGCCCCCGCCGCATACGGGCAGCAGACGTACGCCCCGCCCACCTACGACCAGGGCGAGCAGCCCCCAGCGGGCGGCTATCCCCCGCAGCAGGGCCAGCAGGGTTACGACGGGCAGCAGGGCCAGGGCCAGCAGCCCGGCGGCTACCCCGCACAGCACGGCGGCTACCCCCAGCAGGGCGGGCAGCAGGGCTACGACGGGCAGCAGGGCTACGACGGCCAGCAGCCCGGCTACCCCCAGCAGGGCGGGCAGCAGGGCGGCTATCCTCCGCAGCCCGGCTACCCCCAGCAGGGCGGGCAGCAGGGCGGCTACCCTCCGCAGCCCGGCTACCCCCAGCAGGGCGGGCAGCAGGGCGGCTACCCTCCGCAGCCCGGC
>JBKJPD010000574.1:0-12150 GCA_046595345.1 Pseudonocardia sp. | reverse complement strand
GCCAGTCGAGGACCTGGTCCCACTTCTGGTGCCAGTGCAGGCGATCGGCCTGCTCGGCCCAGAACCCGTCTCGATCGTCGTCGGCCCGCGCGTGCCACGCCTCAGTGGCGTTGGCCTGGGCCGCGAACTCCGCGCTCGGCGGGAAGCTGCGGCTCTCGGTGGAAAGGTTGCTCAGCGTCGGTCCAGAGTCGGCCATTCGATGCCCTCCTGATACTGGGGTGTGCCGGGCACCGTGGGCAGCCCCGCCCGGCAGTCGCACTCGTCGAAGCACGACGCTAGTGCCCACGGGACCTGCCCGCACCTGTCCGGACCGACGGTGCGGGCAGGTCCTATGGGCACTAGCGTCGGCTTCGACGACTGCGATTGCCGGGCGGAGCTGCCCACGGTGCCCGGCACACCCCAGAATCAGGAGGGCATCGAATGGCCGACTCTGGACCAACGCTGAGCAACCTTTCCACCGAGAGCCGTAGCTTCCCGCCGAGCGCGGAGTTCGCGGCCCAGGCCAACGCGACCGAGGAGTGGCACACGCGGGCCGACGACGACCGGGACGCGTTCTGGGCCGCGCAGGCCGATCGGCTGCACTGGCACCAGAAATGGGACAAGGTCCTCGACTGGCAGCCCCCGTTCGCCCAGTGGTTCGTCGGCGGAAAGCTCAACGTGGCCTACAACTGCGTGGACCGCCACGTCGAGGACGGCAACGGCGACCGCGTGGCCTTCCACTGGGAGGGCGAGCCCGGCGACACGCGCACCATCACCTACGCCGACCTCAAGCGCGAGGTCTGCAAGGCCGCGAACGCGCTGAGCGAGCTCGGCGTCGGCAAGGGCGACCGGGTCGCCACCCAGCTGCCGATGATCCCCGAGGCGGTGTTCGCGATGCTGGCCTGCGCCCGGCTGGGCGCGATGCACAGCGTCGTGTTCGGCGGGTTCTCCCCGGGCGCGCTCAAGGCGCGCATCGAGGACGCCGAGTGCAAGCTGCTCATCACCTCGGACGGGCAGTACCGGCGTGGCAAGCCCGCGCCGATGAAGGCGAACACCGACGAAGCGGTGGCCGGCACGCCGACGATCGAGCACGTTCTCGTCGTCAAGCGCACCGAGACCGAGGTGCCGTGGACCGACGGCCGCGACATCTGGTGGCACGAGGCCGTCGACCGGCAGTCCGAGGAGCACACGCCCGAGGCCTTCGACGCCGAGCACCCGCTGTTCATCCTCTACACCTCCGGTACCACCGGGAAGCCCAAGGGCATCCTGCACACCTCCGGCGGCTACCTCACCCAGGCCGCGTACACCCACCATGTGGTGTTCGACCACAAGCCGGGCGAGAGCGTCTTCTGGTGTACCGCCGACATAGGCTGGATCACCGGGCACACCTACATCGTGTACGGCCCGCTCGCCAACGGTGCCACCTCGGTCATGTACGAGGGCACGCCGAACACCCCGCACGAGGGCCGACACTGGGAGATCATCCAGAAGTACGGCGTCTCGATCTACTACACCGCTCCGACGCTGATCCGCACCTTCATGAAGTGGGGCAAGGAGATCCCGGAGCGCTACGACCTCTCCTCGCTCAAGGTACTCGGCAGCGTCGGTGAGCCGATCAACCCCGAGGCCTGGATGTGGTATCGGGAGAACGTGGGCCGGAACAACTGCCCGATCGTCGACACCTGGTGGCAGACCGAGACCGGCGGGATCATGATCGCGCCGCTGCCCGGCGTCACGGCCACCAAGCCGGGCTCGGCCATGCGTCCGCTGCCGGGGATCGCTGCCGACATCGTCGACGAGGCCGGGGTGCCGGTCGGGCTCGGTGGCGGCGGGTACCTCGTCCTGGACAAGCCGTGGCCGGCGATGCTGCGCGGCATCTGGGGTGACGAGGAGCGCTACCGCGAGACGTACTGGTCGCGGTTCGCCGAGCAGGGCTACTACTTCGCGGGCGACGGCGCCAAGTACGACAGCGACGGCGCGATCTGGCTGCTGGGCCGCGTGGACGACGTCATGAACGTCTCGGGGCACCGCATCTCCACCACCGAGGTCGAGTCGGCGCTGGTGAGTCACCCGACAGTGGCCGAGGCCGCGGTCGTGGGTGCGGCTGACGACACCACCGGGCAGGGCATCGTCGCCTTCGTGATCCTGCGGGGCAACGCGGCGAAGGACGGGGGCGAGGAGGCCATCAAGGCGCTGCGCGACCACGTCGCCAAAGAGATCGGGCCGATCGCCAAGCCGCGCCAGATCCTGATCGTCGAGGAGCTGCCCAAGACCCGGTCGGGCAAGATCATGCGCCGGCTGCTGAAGGACGTCGCGGAGAACCGCGAAGTCGGCGACGTCACGACGCTGGCCGATTCGTCGGTGATGAATCTGATCTCCGCTGGTCTGGCGGACAGCAGCAGGTCGGAGGACTGAGCGGGGCGTCCTCGGGCATGCTCTGGGCGGGACCGAGCCTGCTTCGACGCAGCGCCGCCGGGCGTTGCATCGGAGAGCGTCGGCGAGGAGGTGCGATGGCCGAGGGCGATCTCGTGGTGCGGGGGCCGCTGGTGCTGCCGGAAAGGGAGCTGCACTGGCGGTTCTCGCGTGCCTCGGGGCCGGGCGGTCAGGGCGTCAACACCACCGATTCGCGGGTGGAGCTGTCGTTCGACCTCGCTCGGTCCCCGTCGGTGCCCGCGGCGCTGCGCGAACGGGCGCTGGCGCGGCTGGAGAACCGGCTCGTGGACGGCGTATTCACCGTGGTCGCCGCCGAGCACCGCAGCCAGCTGCGCAACCGGGACGCCGCGCGTGAGCGGCTCGCGGAATCGCTGCGGGACGCCACGGCGCCCGATCCGCCCATGCGTCGCCCGACCCGCCCGTCGAAGGGTGCGAAACGGCGGCGGATGGACGCGAAAACCCGCCGCGGTCAGGTCAAGCGCCTGCGCGGCCGCCCGGACGAGTAGCGCGGGCTCCTGGACGGGCACCGGGCGGGTTGCCGTGGCAGGATGCGTCCCGATCATCGAACACGCACTGGGCGTCCACGCAACGCCCAGCCGAGTATGACGTGCAGGAGGACCGCGGTGGCCAGCTCGACCAGCTCCAGCGGCACGGAGGTTCCCCCCGTGCTCCCGTCGATCCCGCTCGCACCCGAGCCCGTCAGGCCGGCGGCGGACCAGTCGATCGGTGAGCTCGTCCGCGAGGCCACCTCACAGGCCTCCACGCTGGTGCGCGCCGAGGTCGAGCTCGCCCGCGCGGAGGTGACCGCCGAGGTCAAGAAGGGGCTGCAGGGCAGCCTCTTCTTCATCGTCGCCCTGGTGATCCTGCTGTTCAGCCTTTTCTTCTTCTTCTTCGCGCTCGGCGAGCTGCTCAACTACCTCGGCCTCAGCCGGGCCGCAGCGTTCGGCATCGTCTTCGGGTTGATGCTGCTGATCGCCGCGTTGTTCGGGCTGCTCGGGTACCGGCGCGTCCGCAAGATCCGCAAGCCTGAGCGGACGATCTCCAGCCTCAAGGAATCAGCCCAGGTGCTGTCGCACCGCGGTGGCCGGGGCGACGGTTCGGCCACGGCACGAGAGCTGACCGGTCGGCACAGCGCAATCGCCCGCTGACCCGCCGATGCTCTCGTCCGGCCCGGACCCGTCGTCGGTCCGGTTGCCCGGCCCCTGGACACATCGGGCCGTCTCCGCCAACGGCATCCGGCTGCACGTCGTCGAGTGTGGCGCGGGCCCGCTCGTGGTGCTGCTGCACGGGTTCCCCGAGTTCTGGTGGTCGTGGCGCCACCAGCTCACCGGCCTCGCGGCGGCGGGCTACCGGGCCGTCGCCATCGACCTGCGTGGCTACGGCGACTCCGACAAGCCGCCGCGCGGCTACGACATGTGGACCCTCGCCGGTGACGTCGCCGGGCTGATCCGGGCGCTCGGCGAGCCGCGTGCGCACATCGTCGGGCATGACTGGGGCGGGCTCATCGGCTGGACGGTGACCGCGCTGCACCCGCGGCTGGTGCGCTCGCTCGCGGTCGTCGGCGCGCCGCACCCCCTCGCCGTCCGGTCGGCGATCGTGCGGGATCCGCGCGGTCAGGGGTTGGCCACGGTGAGCTATGCGCTGGGCTTTCAGGTGCCCCGGCTTCCCGAGCACTCATTGCTCGCCGACGGCGGCGCCCGGGTGGAACGCATCATGCGGGCCTGGGCCGGCTCCGGGTGGGCGGCTACCCCCGACTTCGCCGAGGCCACCGCGCACTGTCGGCGGGCGATCCAGGTGCCAGGGGTGGTGCACTGCGCGATGGAGTACTACCGCTGGGCGTTCCGGTCGCAGGCGCGGCCGGACGGTCGCCGGTTCGCCGCCGCGGTGGCTCGTCCGGCGGCGGTGCCGGTGCTCCAGATCCACGGCACGGACGACCCGTGCCTGCTGCCCCGCACCGCGGCGGCCTCGGAACGGTGGGCCGGTCCGCACCACCGGCTGCACCTCCTCCCGGACACGGGCCATTTCCCGCACCAGGAACGGCCGGAGATCACGAATGCGCTGCTCAGGGGATTCCTCGCCGGCTGATTCCGCCCGCCGCACCGTGCGACCGCTGCGGGGCGGGCCGGTATCACGAGTCGTCGCGGTCGAGCGTGGACTCCTCGTTGTCCAGGCGGCGCAGGACGCGGCGCAGGATCTCGTCGTCGATGGCGCCCGCGTCGCGGTGGTTCACGAATGTCGCCCGCTCCCGCACGACCATCTCCCGCCGGAGCCGCCGGTAGGCCGCGCCCGGGCTCTCACCTGCCTCCGAGTCGGGCCGGCCGAGCTGCTCCCACACGCTGTTGGCGTTGAGTTGCGCGAAGCGACGCAGCTTCTCGGCGATGTGGCGGACGGTGCTGTCGGCGTCGACGGTCAGCTCGTCGAGGCGGGAGATCGAGGCCTGTACCGCGTCGTGCTGGGCCTGCGCCTCGGACAGCACATCGGCCTGGAAGCCCCGGTCGCGCACCCCGAGCCGTTTGATGACGGTCGGCAGCGTGAGCCCGTGCAGCAGCAGCGTCGCCACGGTGACGAAGAATGCGAGGAACACGATCGTCTCCCGGCCGGGGACCGTCGGCGGGATCGCGAACGCCGCGGCCAGCGTCACCACCCCCCGCATCCCGGACCACGAGATGACCGCGGGTATCTGCCAGCGGGGCGGTGGATCACGGTCCCGGACTCCGCGGAACAGCGCCCGAGGAAGGTATGTCGCCGGGAACACCCACACGATTCGGGCCGCGACCGCCGCCACGGTGATGATCGTCCCGGTGAGTAGCAGCGGTCCGATGTCGCCCACCTGCGCGACGACGGCGGTCAACTGCAGGCCGATCAGCGCGAACACCACCGACTCGAGGATCGTGTCGCTGGCCCGCCATACGGCCTGCTCCTGCAATCGCGTGGCGTAGCCGGTCTGCGGGGCGTGGTGGCCGAGGTAGAGCCCGGCGACGACGACGGCGAGGACGCCGGACGCGTGTGCCTGCTCGGCGAGCAGGTACGTGCCGAACGGGACGACGAGGCCGAGCGCGCTCTCGACGAGCGGGTCGTCGAGCCTGCGCCGGACCCGGTGCACGACCCAGCCGATGGCCAGCCCGACGGCGGTGCCGCCGACCGCCGCGAGCAGGAACATCGCCGTGGCGTCCAGCACCGTCGTGCTGCTGCCCGCGGCGACGGCGATGAACACGCGGAAAAGGGTGAGTGCGGTGGCGTCGTTGATCAGGCTCTCGCCGCCGAGGATCGTCATGACGCGCCGTGGCAGGCCGAGGCGCCGGCCCACGGCGAGGGCGGACACGGCGTCCGGCGGCGCGACCACCGCCCCCAGGACCAGCGCCGCGGGAAGTGAGAGCCCGGGCACCACCCACCACGCCACCAGCCCGACGACCACCGCGGTGAACCCGACGAGGCCGACGGCGAGCAGGCCGATCGGGCGCCGGTTGGCCCGTATCCCCAGGTAGGAAGATTCCAGCGCCGCCGAGTACAGCAGCGGGGTGAGCACGACGAGCAGTACCACGTCCGGTTCGAACTCCACCGTCTCGATACCGGGCAGGAACGAGGCCGCGATGCCGGTGACGACCAGCGTCAGCGGTGCGGAGATGTCGAGCCGCCGGCACGCCCAGGTCACGGCGAGCGCGCCGACGATCAGCGCGAGGAGGGTCAGCTCGGTGTGCATGGGTACCTCTCGACGGCGATGCTCACGGGGAGCAGGATGGCTGACGATGAGCTGCGCACATACCACCCAGTTCGACCAACCGGCTTGGGTCGAACCCGTACGTGGCACCACCGGGGACTGCCAGGACTGCGTCGCCCTCGGCGTGAATGTATGGGCGCACCTGCGGATGTGCATGTCGTGCGGCCACGTCGCGTGCTGCGACTCCAGCCCACACCGCCACGCGACGGAGCACCACCGCCGTACCGGGCACCCTGTCATGCGCTCCATCGAGCCGGGTGAGGACTGGCGGTGGTGCTACGTGGATCACCGGATCGTCTGATCCACCGGGTGCGGCGGGCCGGCGTCATCATCGTGAACGCCGACGCACGGGTGGCCCCGCCATGGCCTGGTCCTACGATTGGTCCTCGTGCGCGTCCTCGTCGTCGGTTCCGGTGCTCGTGAGCACGCCCTCGTCCTCGCCATGGCGAAGGATCACCTGGTGACCGCACTCGCGTGCGCACCCGGTAACGCGGGGACGGCCGCGGTGGCCGAGCAACGGGGCCTCGACGTGCTCGATCCCGCCGCCACCGCTGCGTTGGCACTGGAGTGGGCGGCCGACCTCGTGGTGATCGGTCCCGAGGTGCCGCTGGTGGCGGGCGTCGCCGACGCCGTCCGGGCTGCCGGGGTCGCCTGCTTCGGCCCGAGCGCGCAGGCCTCGCGCATCGAGGGTTCCAAGAGCTTCGCCAAGGACGTCATGGCGTCGGCGGGGGTGCGCACGGCCGGCGCGGAGATCGTCGACAACCCGGCCCATCTCGACGCCGCGCTGGCCCGCTTCGAGCCGCCCTATGTCGTGAAGGACGACGGGCTGGCCGCGGGCAAGGGCGTGGTGGTCTCGGTGGATCTGGGCCTGGCCAGGGCGCACGCCCGCACCCTGCTCGACGACGGGCATCCGGTGCTGCTGGAGACCTACCTCGACGGCCCCGAGGTGTCGCTGTTCTGCCTGGTCGACGGCGCCACCGTGGTGCCGTTGTTGCCCGCGCAGGACTTCAAGCGCGTCGGCGACGACGACTCGGGACCCAACACCGGTGGGATGGGCGCCTACGCGCCGCTGCCATGGGCGTCGCCGACGCTCGTCGAGGACCTGGTGGCCGACGTCGTGGCGCCCGTCGCGGCGGAGCTGGTGCGCCGGGGGATCCCGTTCCAGGGCCTGCTCTATGCCGGTCTCGCCCTGACGTCGACCGGTCCCGCGGTGGTGGAGTTCAACTGCCGTTTCGGCGATCCGGAGACGCAGGTCGTGCTGCCGCTGCTGCGCACCCCGTTGGCCGGGTTGCTGCACGCCACGGCCACCGGTGGGCTCGCGGCGGTGCCCCCGCTGGAGTGGTCGGGCGACTCGGCGGTCACGATCGTGGTGGCCGCCGAGGGCTACCCCGGACCGCCCCGGCTGGGCGACGTGATCAGCGGCTCGGAGGCCGACGGGGTGCTGCACGGAGGTACCCGACGGCGCGACGACGGCGCCGTGCTCTCCGCCGGTGGCCGGGGGCTCTCGGTGGTCGGCATCGGCGCGGACCTCGCGGCGGCCCGTACGGACGCCTACCGCAGGCTCGAAGGGGTGCGCCTGGCCGGCTCGCACCACCGCACGGACGTCGCCCTGCGCGCCGTCCGCGGCGAGGTCGAGACCCCGTCGGGGTGACCACCTGACCCGCCGTGATCGCGGCGGCCACCTCACTTAGTCTCGATGCGTGACGACCCACTCCACCGGTCCCGCGGTCGCGCGCCGCGCCATGATCCCGCCCTTCCACGTCATGGACGTGTGGGCTGCGGCGGGAGAGCGCGCCCGCACCCACGGCGACCTGGTCAACCTCTCCGCCGGGCAGCCCGCCACCCCCGCCCCGACCGCGGTGCGCAAGGCCGCTGTCGCCGCGATCGACGGGGACGTGCTGGGCTACACCGTGGCGCTGGGCATCCCCGAGCTGCGGGAGGCGATCGCCGGCCACTACGCGCGCGTCTACGACCTCGACGTCCCAGCCGGGCAGGTCGTGGTCACCACCGGC
Organism: Pseudonocardia sp.; assembly: GCA_046595345.1. Lineage (GTDB taxonomy): Bacteria > Actinomycetota > Actinomycetes > Mycobacteriales > Pseudonocardiaceae > Pseudonocardia. The sequence goes on along the minus strand of JBKJPD010000574.1, from coordinate 4,008 downwards.
TCGTCGGGCGGGTTCCTGCTCGCGTTCCTCGCCGCGTTCGACGCCGGTGACCGGGTGGCGATGGCCCGGCCCGGCTACCCCTGCTACCGCAACATCCTTTCGGCGCTGGGCTGCGAGGTCGTCGAGCTGCCGTGCGGGGCGGAGACGCGCTACCAGCCGACCGTCGCCATGTTGGAGGCGCTCGACGAGCCCGTGCAGGGCCTCGTCGTGGCGAGCCCGGCCAACCCGACGGGCACGGTGCTCGCCCCCGAGGACCTGTCAGCGCTGGCCTCCTATTGCGAGCGCACCGGCGTCCAGCTGGTCAGCGACGAGATCTACCACGGCATCTCCTACGCCGGTGCGCCCGCGACGTCGTCGGCGTGGAGCACGTCGCGGGAGGCGATCATCGTCAACTCGTTCTCCAAGTACTTCTCGATGACGGGCTGGCGCCTGGGATGGATGCTGCTGCCGCCGCGACTGCTGCGCGCCGCCGATTGCCTGGCCGGCAACTTCACGGTCTGCCCGCCGGCCCTCGCCCAACGGGCGGCGCTCGGTGCGTTCGCGCCCGAGAGCTACGTGGAGGCCGACGGCCACGTCGAGCGGTACGCGGTGAACCGCCGCCTGCTGCTCGACGGTCTGGCGCGCCTCGGCATCACCCGGCTCGCCCCGGCCGACGGAGCGTTCTACGTGTGGGCCGACGTGTCGCACCTGACCGCGGACTCGATGGAACTCACCTACCGCCTGCTCGCAGACATCGGGGTCGCGGTGGCGCCGGGGGTCGACTTCGACCCGGTCGAGGGCGGCCGCTGGATCCGGCTTTCCTGCGCCGGGTCCACCGAGGATGTCGTGGAGGCGTTACGCAGGCTGGACGGCTGGCTCGGCGGGTAACCACCTCTCGCCCGGCTCGTGAAGGCCGGTCAGCACACGTGGGGTGCGCCGCATCGGTAGGACGCGGCGGCTCGAAACGCTGTTTACTCCGGACCGTAGGCAATAACGAGACTTCCCCGATTAGGAGGCCCCGATGGCGATCGAGGAGCTGCTGCGGCGCTACCAGGCAGGCGGCGGCCACCTGGCCGCGGCGAACGCCCGTGGGCTGGCCGTACCCCCGGCGCTGCACACCGCCGTGCTGACCTGCATGGATTCGCGGATCGATGTGTTCGCGCTGTTCGGACTGGCCCTCGGCGAGGTGCACGTGCTCCGCAACGCGGGCGGGGTCGTCACCGACGACGTCGTCCGCTCGCTGACGATCAGCCAGCGCAAACTCCAGACGCGCCACATCGTGATCGTCCAGCATGCCGGGTGCGGTCTGAGCACCTTCACCGACGACGACTTCTGCGAGGAACTCGCCCACGAGGTCGGGATGCGGCCGGAATGGCGGACGCACGCGTTCCGCGACCCGGCTGTCAGCGTCCGGCGCGACATGGCGCAGCTGCGTCACGTCCCGTTCCTGATGCCCGAGACCGACGTCCGCGGGTTCGTGCTCGACATCGAGACATTCGACCTGGAGGAGATCTTCCCCGACCCGGAGTAGGGCTCGTTCCACTCTGTCGCGTAGCGGCTCCGCGCTGCGGCGCAGGAGTGCCGCGGTCCTGCGGGCTGTGTTCCGGCGGGCTGTGTTCCGGTGGGCTGCGGTCCGGTGGGATGCGGACGATCAGCGGCCGGCCGGCCGCGCCGGAGCGGGACCGGCACCGCTCCTGAGCGCCCGACCCTGCGGTGTCGGGCCCGGCCCGGACCGGGTGGGTTCGATCGGTCCGATGCGGTCCAGGGCAGCGGCGATATCGGCGTCGGTGAGGTCGGCATGGGTCATCAGCCGCACCTGGCCCGACATCGCCGACGCGCGCACGCCCGCCAGGTCGAAGTGGCGCAGCGTGCCCTCCAGATCGGCTACGGCGACGAGCACGATGTTGGTCTGCGGGACGGCGACCTGCCAGCCGCGTTCCAGGAGCCCGTCGGCGAGTGTCCTGGCCCGTTCGTGGTCCTCGGCGAGCCGGTCGATCCGGGCGAGCGCCACGATCCCGGCCGCGGCCAGCACTCCGCCCTGGCGCACCCCGCCGCCGAGCATCTTGCGCAGCCGCCGGGCGTCCTGGACGAACTCCACCGACCCGGCGACGACCGACCCCACGGGTGCGCCCAGGCCCTTGCTCAGGCAGACCTGCACGGTGTCTGCGCCGACCGTCAGCGCGCCGGGCGGCACGCCCAGCGCGACCGCGGCGTGCCACAGCCGCGCGCCGTCGAGGTGGACGTGCAGCTTCGCGGCGCGGGCCGCGGCGGCCAGCGCGACGTGCTCCTCGGGGGCGGTGACGGTCCCACCTGCAGCGTTGTGGGTGTTCTCCAGGCACAGCAGCGTGGTGCGCAGCGTGTAGTAGGGCCCGGCCTTCCCGGCCGCGCGGCGTACGGCGTCCGGGGTGATCTTGCCGGGGCCGCCGTCGTGTTCCATCGGGCGCGGCATCCCGCCTGCCAGCCACGCGGCAGTGCCGAGTTCGGCGTCGAGCACGTGCGAGCCTGCCGGGGCCAGGAACGCGTCGCCGCGCTGGAGATGATGCATGAGCGCGATGAGGTTGCCCATCGACCCGCTGGGAGTCCACAGCGCGTCGGCCGCCCCGACCAGCCCCGCGACGAGGACCTCGAGCTTGCGCATCGTCGGGTCCCCGTCGAGGACGTCGTCGCCCACCTCGGCGGTCGCCATCGCGGCCCGCATCTGCTTGGTCGGGCGGGTCACGGTGTCCGAGCGCAGGTCGATGGGGCGGTTGCGCTCGGCCGCTCGCCGAGATCGAGATGTTGATCGCATCGTCGCCGATTCAACCAGCCGCCGGCGTCAGCGTCGCGTCAGGGTCACGGAAAGGTCACGGCATTGCTCCGTTCGAGGGAACCGCGGTGGCGCGTGCAACCGTGGCGCCCGTCCGTTACGTCCAGACTGTGTGCTGCGTCCTGCATGGGATCGGTCAGGAAAGGGGGATGGTGGACGAGGCCGCCGAGCGGGAGTTCGAGGACTACTTCCGCGCCCGTCGTGATGTCGTGCGCCGCACCGCCTTCATGCTCAGCGGCGACTGGCACCGCGCCGACGACCACGCCCAGGCGGCGTTCGTGGCGCTGCACCGCAACTGGCGGCGCATCCGCGACCGCGGCGCGCTCGACGCGTGGGTCCGGCGCACGCTCGTCCGCACGGTCATCGACGAGTCCCGGCGGCCGTGGAGGCGGGAACGGGTCACCGCCGAGATCCCGGACACCGTGGGCGTGTCGTCCGCATCGGACGCGATCTCGACGCGGCACGTCCTCGTCGAGGGGCTGCGGTCGGTGCCGCCCCGCCAGCGCGCCGTGCTCGTGCTGCGGTTTCTGGAGGGGCTCGACGTCGCGGCCACGGCCGCGGCGCTGGGCTGCACCGAGGGCACTGTCAAGAGCCAGACCAGCCACGGGCTCGCCGCCCTGCGCGTGGTGCTCGGGGACTCGCTCGACGACCTGCGACCTGCGGGATGAGGAGGGGAACATGATCGACGACGACGAGCTCGCGGAGCTGTTCCGCTCCGCCGCGTCCGACGCGGGTGCGCCTCCGTCCTTCGACCACTCCGACGTGGTGACGGCGTCGCGGCGCATCACGGCGCGGCGCCGCGCGGTGGTCACCGGCGCGCTGGGAGTGCTCGTGTTCGTCGGGATCGGCACCGCGGTGGTGCTGCCGCGATCCGACGGCGGTGCGTCCACGGCGGCGTCGGCACCCTTCGCGGTGACCGACGAAGCCACCGGGCGGGAGGCGGCACCGGAGGCAGCCCTGCCCCCCGCCGACGCGCAGGCGGCCGACGCCGCCGCCGTCCCGCTCGGGCCCGGCTCCGGGCCGTGCGCCGACCGGCAGGACCCGGCGTTGCGGGCGCTGGTGGAGCAGGTACTGCCCGAGGTCGTCGGGGCGCCTGCGGCCGCCACCACCGACGTGTGCCTGCCTGGTGGCGAGCGAGGCGTCAGCGTCGAGGTCGGCGATGCGGGTTCAGCGGTGTTGCTGACCGCCCGCTACCTGCCGCCCGGCGCGGCTGTCGAACCCGG
>JBKJPD010000441.1:0-3720 GCA_046595345.1 Pseudonocardia sp. | reverse complement strand
AGAATTTGGGTTGGGCGTTCGGCTACAACGTGGCGTTGATCCCGCTGGCCGCGCTCGGCCTGCTCAACCCGATCTTCGCCGGCGCGGCGATGGGGTTCTCCTCGGTGAGCGTGGTGGCCAACTCGTTGCGCCTGCTGCGCTTCCGCGATCCCCGTCCCCGCGCGACACGGGCACCGCGGACCGTGCCCGCTGCCTCCGGGCCTGTGGGGGCCGACTACGTGCGCGTGCACCTGCGCGACGGCGGCTGGGTCGAGGGTTACCGCCGAGCCTCGACGGTGACCGACGACCGGGTGCTGCTGCTCGATCCCGTCGCGGCCGGTGACCACCGCGGCGCTGCCGCGCGCCCGCCCCGCCCACGTGAGGCGTTCCTTCCCGTCTGTGACACCGAGCGCATCGAGCCGCTCGCCGCACCCAGCAACCGCGGAGCCTGACATGCCCGTTCTTCCCGAGGAGATCACCAACCAGTCGTTCAGTCGCCGCTGGCGTGGCTATGACCCCGACCGGGTCGACGGGTTCCTTGCCCGGGTCGGCACCGACTACGCGGGGGCCATCGAACAGGTCGCCAGCGTCGCCCACGACGGCGCCCGGGCGCGTACCGAACGCGACGAGATGGCGGGCCGCCTCGACGCTCTGACCCGGGGTGCGCGGGAGGCAGGCGAGCAGATCCGCGTCGACGCCGACTACACCGCCGCGGCGATCCTGGCCCGCGCCGAGCGGGCTGCCGAGCTGATCCTCGCCCAGGCTGAGGATGCCGCGGCCGCCTGCGGCAGGCAGGCCCAGGCGTTGCGCGCCGCGGCCCAGGCCGACGCCGACGCCGCCCGGCAGCGCCTCGAGGACGCCGACCAGCGGGTGCGGCAGCTCGAGGACGCTGCCCGGGATCGCTGGGACGCCGTCCGCGCGCAGACCGAGGCCCGCTTCGAGCAGCTGCAGATCGCCGAGCGCCGCTTCGCCGACCGCGCACGGCAGGTGGAGACCGCCTTGGCCGGGCTGCGGACCCAGGTCGGGATGCTTGAGCAGGTCCAGCGGGCCGAACAGCTCCTCGCGTCGGTGCGCACCGGGGACGCGGGCAGTGCCGATGGCGATCACGCCTGAACGGCGCCGCCGCTGGCGGCGCCACTGGGACCGGCAGCCACGACACCGGTCTCAACCTTCCGCACTACCCGGACGGGGTGGCGGTGACCGGGATCGAGCTGAGCCCCGCGATGCTCGCGTCAGCCCGCCGACGCGCTGCGGAGCCGGCCTGGGAGGTGGACCTGCGGGTCGGGGACGCCGAGGCGTTGGACTTCGAGGACGCCGCCTTCGACACCGTGGTGCGTACGTTCTCGCTGTGCGCCATTCCCGACCAATCGAGGAGCACGACCGATTCGCCGGGGGAGTGGTGGAACGGCTCGCCGTCCGCGCACCGATGAGCTGAACGCCACTCGCCACGTGCCGTGGACCGCCCGGTGACGACAGCTCGGCTCAGCGCGGCGTCAGCGCGACATCGACCGCCTCGCTGATCTCCTGCGGGGTTCGGAACACCACCGGTGGTGTGACCAGCTCGACGGAACCGTCGCTGCGAAGCACATAGGTGACGGGCAGATACGGTGGGCTGCGCAGCGCCGCGAGCAACGCGGCATCGGGGTCGGTGACCGAGGGGTAGTGGGCGCCGAGCTCGATGAGGGTGTCGAGCGCGTCAGCGGGTCGGTCCTGCACGTTGATCCCGATCACCGGTAGCGAGCCCGGCTGGGCGGCATAGTCCGCCAGCACCGGGATCTCCTCGCGGCACGGCCCGCACCAGGACGCCCACACGTTCAGCACGGCCGCCCGGCCACCGAGCGCGGCGGCCAGGTCGATTCGGCCGGGTGCGCCCAGGCACGGCACGCTGATCCCCGCCAGCGGGCCGGTCGCGGCCAGGGCACCGGGCTGCGGCTCGGGGCACGGTTGCAGGGCGGCGACCTGCCGGCGCTGCGCCAGCTCGGCATCGTCGAGGGCCGGCGCGGTCCGCGGACCGGCGGTGAGGACCTGCGGCGAGGAGGCGCCGACGGTGGCCGCGCGCGTGATGCCCGACGGCCACAGCGCGATCACACCGGCAACGGTGAGCACGACCACGACCACCGTCCAGCGAACGTCGGATCGGGCGAATGCCGACCGGAACCGGCTGATCCAGCCGGCGATGTGCGGTTCCGGTTCCGGGCGCCGGCCCACACGCGTCACTGTGTATCAGTCATGTGCATCAGGCCAGGGCGGTGATGCACAGCGGCGACTGCGTGATCACCAACGCGGCGGCGATCACCGGCCCGACCAGCAGCCCTGCCAGGATTGCCGTGATCTGGAAGCGGGCCGACGCCGGGGGGAACAGCAGCCGCTCGACCCGGTCGGCCACCCCGACCCCGGCTGCCGCCAACGCCGGCTCCGGTGCGGACACGAGACCCGGTGCGGCCAGCGCGAGCAACGCACCCACCACGGTGTCACCACCGTGGCGCTGGGCGGCGGCGTCGTCGGCGCGCATCTCGGCCAGCCGCGCGAGCTCGACGGCGCCCTCGGTGAACAGCCGCATCCCGGGCAGGGTCCTGGCCAGTGCACGGGCCAGGCCGAGAAGCTGGTGGTGGCGCCCGGCGAGGTGCGCGTGCTCGTGGTCCAGGACGGCGGCGAGCTGGTCGTCGGTGAGCGCGGCGAGGGCCCCGGTGGTGATGACGATGGTGGCGGGCCGGCCCGCGAGGCAGTAGACGCTGCGCTGCTCGACCTCCACGACCACGGCTCCGCCGGGACCGCGGGCGGCGCCGCGCGCGGCCAGCACAGCGGCCTCGGCGTGTCGCCGGGAGTGCACACGCGCGCGCCGGACCCCGGCACAGACACGCACGGCCAGCACGGCGAGAGCGAGGACCGACGACGCGGTCACCACCGCGATGACGGCCTGCAGGAACCAGCCGTACCCGCCGACCGCCGCCGCCTGCAGGGTGGCGAAGCACCCGGCGAGCAGCCGGTCGAGCCGGCCCAACCCGCGCACGAGATCTGCCGTGAGCAGGATACCGGCGAACGCCCACGACAGCACCACGCTGCCCATCGCCGCCCCCCACGCGATCAAACCGAGCCGGGGCGCCGCACCGCTGCGGGTCGCCCACGCCAGCAGCGGCGGCCCGAGCACGGCGACGACCATGCTGTAGGCCAGCAGACACGCAGCCAGGCTCATATCGTGTCCCCGGCGCTCGATCGCCTGTTTCGCGTGGATCCTGTGCGGCCCGCCGCGTCGACCGTCGGGCCCGCGATCATCGATCGGGTCCGGAGGCCCGGCGCGCCAGGACCTGCTGCAGGCGGTCCAGGTCGTCCTCGCTCATCTCGCCCACGAAGTGGGTCAGGACCGCTTCGGAGTCCGGCCCGGCCGTGAACGCGTGGCGCATCAGTCCGGCGGTGTGCTCGGCGTGGGTGAGCGCGGTGTGGTAGCGGTAGGCCTTGCCCTCGCGCTCCCTGGTCAGGTGCCCCTTGCGGTGCAGGTTGTCCATCGTCGACAACACCGTGGTGTAGGCGATGGCGCGGTCCTGCTGCAACGTCACGAGCACCTCGCGCACCGTTCCCGCACCCCCTGCAGCCCACAACCGGTCCATCACCAGGGTCTCCAGATCCCCGAAGACCCGCACTCGGCCGCCCATCCGCGCCCCTCACCGTCCGCCATGCTGCTTCTCACCGACCCTGCGTGCTCACGATACCGGAGATACTATCTAGGTACGGAGGGCGTAGGTC
>JBKJPD010000334.1:0-2979 GCA_046595345.1 Pseudonocardia sp. | reverse complement strand
GCCTCGCAGGCCGTGCCCGACCCGGACTTCCCGACCGTCGCGTTCCCCAACCCGGAGGAGCCCGGCGCCACCGACGCGCTGCTGGCACTCGCCGCCGAGGTCGGCGCCGACCTCGCGATCGCCCTGGACCCCGACGCCGACCGGTGCGCGCTGGCGGTGCCCGGGCCGGGTCGCTGGCGGCTGCTCACCGGCGACGAGACCGGTGTCCTTCTCGGCGACCACCTGCTGCGATCGGGGGGCTATACCGACCCGCTCGTGGTGACCACCGTGGTGTCGTCGCAGATGCTGCGTTCGGTCGCTGCCGCCCACGGCGCCCGCTACGCCGAGACGCTCACCGGGTTCAAGTGGATCGTCCGCGGTGGACCGGGGCTGGTGTTCGGCTACGAGGAGGCGCTGGGCTACTGCGTCGACCCGGACGCCGTGCGGGACAAGGACGGGATCGCCGCGGCGGTACTGGCCTGCGACCTCGCGGCGGGGCTGCTGGCACAGGGCCGGACGCTGCCCGCCCAGCTCGACGAGCTCTCCATCGTGCACGGGGTGCACCGCACCGAGGGAGTCTCGGTGCGGCTGGAACCGGCCGCTCGCGACGCCCTTGTCGAGAGGCTGCGGACCCGACCACCCGCGGGCTGGTCGGCCCAGCGACCCGCCCCCGATGTGCTGGTACTGCGGCGCGGTGGGGATCGCCTCGTGGTGCGCCCGTCGGGTACGGAGCCGAAGCTCAAGGCCTATCTGGAGGTCGTCGAGCCGGTTCCGGACACCGCGACGCTCCCTGCGGCCCGCGCCGCTGCGGGGCTACGACTGGACCGGTTGCGCACCGAGGCCCGCCACCTGCTGAGATGATCTCTGCCCGCAAGGCCGACTGCCGGGGGATGTCACCGTGATGCGCGACGGTCCGTCCGACACGGTTCACGACGCCGGGGAACCGCCCCGATCCGGCGGGGCCGGTCCCGCGATATCCGCGTTGCGCTGTTCGTCGTCGGCGGGCCGATCGCGGCATTCCTGCTCGCGGCCGCCCCCGACGCCTGTGGTCTCAGCGGCCACGGCGCAGCGCGCCCGCCACACCGGAGGCCGGGTCCTCGGCGCGCGGACCACGTTCGCCGTCTCGCTGCTGCTCGGATTCGACGTGGCCGCCACGACGGGAACTGTCCCGGGCTGAACCTCCGCGGCGGGCCCCGATGTCTGCGACAGGCGCTCCCGCGGCGCGGGAGTGCTAGACCGCCCCGAACTGCCGGTCCCCCGCGTCGCCGAGCCCCGGCACGATGTAGGCGGAGTCGTTGAGCCGCTCGTCGATGCTCGCCGTGACGACCCGCACCGGCAGCCCGGTGTCCCGCAGGTGCGCGATGCCCTCGGGCGCGGCGAGCACACAGATCGCGGTGACGTCGGACGTGCCGCGCTCGGTGAGCAGCCGGATGGTGTGTGCCATCGACCCGCCCGTGGCCAGCATCGGGTCGAGCACGAACACCGGGCGCCCGGCCAGCGACTCGGGCAACGACTCCATGTACGGCGTGGGCAGGAGGGTCTGCTCGTCGCGGGCGAGCCCGACGAAACCCATCTGCGCCTCCGGCATCAGTGCCTGTGCGGCGTCGACCATGCCGAGCCCGGCGCGGAGCACCGGCACCAGTAGCGGCGGGTTGGCCAGTCGGTAGCCGATGGTGCGGGCCACCGGGGTGTGCAGCGGGGCGGTGGCGACGGGCGCGTCACGGGTGGCCTCGTAGATCAGCATCAGGGTGAGGTCGCGCAGGGCGGCCCGGAAGGCGGCGTTGTCCGTACGCGCGTCACGCAGGGTGGACAGCCGTGCCTTGGCCAAGGGGTGGTCGACGACCCGCACATCCATGCGCTGAGGTTAGGGCACCGGCCGGGCGGGGGGCCCGCTCGTCCAGACCGGCCCCCGTCTTCGAGCCGCGCGAGGGCCGGCTCAGCGCGCCGCCACGAAGCGGGCCACCTCGGCCGCGAGCGCCGCCCCGGCGTCCGCCTGCGGGACGTGCCCGGCAGCGGCGAGCACCGACAGGATCGTCCGGTGCAGGAACGAGCGGTTCGGCTCGCCGCCGCCGGGCTGCGGGGACGTCGGCGTGGTGCAGGGCCAGGTCGGACCGGCCGCTCGCACCCATCCCGAAGACCACATCGGCACTCGCAGCTGTGGTTACTAAGAGTGCCAGGACGATCACCTTGATCGGGCGGACCCACCGGTTTACACACCGACAGTTCTCATTCCGGCACCGTTAGTGATCATCAACGAGATTCACCCTGCCCCGAACGGGTGGTATGCCACAAACACTGTCACACCGGAGGCCCCGCCAACGCTGTACTAGATGACGAGGAGGTGGTCCGGTGCCGGAGAACACGACATCTGACGAGGCGACGCTGGTTGCTGCGGCAGAGAAGCTCACCCAGTGCGACGGATACGTGGTACTTGCTGTGGACCCGCAGACCGGGGAGGTCGACGCCCACGGTCCGTTCGACGGCCTGACCGCGACGATCAAGGCCGACCAGCTCCGCCGAGATTTCGACGAGGGCGGGCTCGAGGACGTCACCGTCGGCGTCGTCCGGTTGCACAGCTCCACCTGAGTGCCTTCTCGCCACCGGATCTGATCCGCTCGCCGTCCGCCCGCCGTGCCTCCCGCGCGGCGGGCGGTCGGCGGCTCCGGCGCTCAACTGCGGGGCGGCCCCCTCCCACGCCGCCGGGGCCCCCCGATTCCGGCCTACAGTGACGCGGTGACCCGGACCGTGCCCACCCCCCGGCCCACCGCTGAGGGGCCATCGACCGCGGCAGGCCCCGGACCCCCCGACATCGGACGCGACGGGGCCGCGCTGCGCCGGTTCCTGCACGGCCTGCCGGGCGTCGACCAGGTCGGCGCCGAGGCCCGGGCCGCGACGCTGTCGACCCGATCGATCAAGACCACGGCCAAGTCCTGGGCGATCGACCTCGCGATCACGATGATCGACCTCACCACGCTGGAGGGGCAGGACACCCCCGGCAAG
>JBKJPD010000409.1:0-6895 GCA_046595345.1 Pseudonocardia sp. | reverse complement strand
CCAACTGCGACAAGATCACGCCGGGCATGCTGATGGCCTCCCTGCGGCTGAACATCCCCACGGTCTTCGTCTCCGGCGGGCCGATGGAGGCCGGCAAGGCCGTCGTCGTCGACGGCGTCGCGCAGGCACCCACCGACCTGATCACCGCGATCTCGGCGTCCGCGTCCCCTGCCGTCGACGACGCCGGCCTCGACATCGTCGAGCGCTCTGCCTGCCCGACCTGCGGGTCCTGCTCCGGGATGTTCACCGCCAACTCGATGAACTGCCTCACCGAGGCACTCGGGCTCGCACTGCCGGGAAACGGCTCCACGCTGGCCACCCACATCGCCCGACGGGAGCTGTTCCTCGGCGCGGGCCGCACCGTGATGGACCTGGCGACGCGCTGGTACCGCGACGACGACGCGTCCGCGCTGCCACGTTCCATCGCCACCCGCGCCGCGTTCGAGAACGCGATGGCGCTCGACGTCGCGATGGGCGGCTCCACCAACACGGTGCTGCACATCCTCGCGGCCGCGCAGGAGGGCGAGATCGACTTCGACCTCGCCGCGATCGACGAGGTGTCGCGGCGCGTGCCGTGCCTTGCCAAGGTGTCACCGAACTCCGACTACCATATGGAGGACGTGCACCGGGCGGGCGGAATCCCCGCGCTACTGGGCGAGCTGTGGCGGGCGGGTCTGCTCCGCACGCACGTCCACGCGGTGCACTCCCCCTCCCTCGACGCCTGGCTCTCCGAGTGGGACATCCGGGCATCGGCGCCGTCCGACACCGCCGTCGAGCTGTTCCACGCCGCCCCCGGCGGGGTGCGCACCACCGAGGCGTTCTCCACCTCCAACAGATGGTCCTCACTCGATACGGACGCTGCGGCCGGCTGCATCAGGGACCTCGCGCACGCCCACACCGTCGAAGGCGGGCTCGCGGTCCTGCGCGGCAACATCGCCCCGGACGGCGCGGTGATCAAAACCGCGGGCATCCCCGAGGAGCTGTGGCACTTCGAGGGCCCCGCGCGGATCGTCGAAAGCCAGGAGGCGGCCGTGGCGTTCATCCTGACCAAACAGATCCAGCCCGGTGACGTCCTCGTGGTGCGCTACGAGGGCCCGTCCGGCGGGCCGGGGATGCAGGAGATGCTGCACCCCACCGCGTTCCTCAAGGGCTCGGGGCTCGGCGCCAGGTGCGCGCTGATCACCGACGGCCGGTTCTCCGGCGGGTCGAGCGGCATCTCCGTCGGGCACATCTCCCCCGAGGCGTCGGCGGGCGGCGTGATCGGCCTGATCGAGGACGGCGACACCGTGCTCATCGACGTCCGGTCGCGGACACTCGAACTGCAGGTCGACGCGGACGTGCTGGCCGGGCGCCGCGCGAAGATGGACGCGAGCGAGCGCCCCTGGCAGCCGCAGAACCGCGACCGTGTGGTGAGCAAAGCCCTACGCGCCTACGCGGCACTGGCGACGAGCGCGCACACGGGAGCCGTCCGCCGGGTCCCGTAGCCGGTCGCCTCAGGCGCGGCGGGGAGTGAACCGCGTTCACAGGGCAGCTGGATGCTCGATCTCATTGCCCGGGATCGACCCGGCGACCACGAGCGGTAGCAGGGCGAGAGCGTGGCGATCAGCACCACCAGCATCCCGATCATCCATCCGGCCACCCACAGCATCAGCGGCGAGCTACTCGAATGCTCGCCGAGCCGAGCCGAGCCGTTATCTGCCGGCGCGGGCTCAACTCGGCGGTGCGGGCAGCCCTGCACGCGGAGGCGTCGGGAGTGCCGCGCCGAGTAAGACCAACGCCCGGGCAGCCGTGTCGATCATCTCCGTCACGCGGGCGGAGCCACGGTGGTCGGCGGCGAAGCCCAGGTACTGGATGTTCACATGCGCATCCGCCCACGCGCGGTCGACCACCCCTGAAGTGGATGCTCCTGCGGTCAGCTCCGCGAGTAACTCGTCGTACGCGGCGGGGACGGTGGCACCCTGGGCCCGCAGCACCGCGAGGTCCAGGGCCGCGGGGGCGACGCGGGCAGCGCCCCAGTCGATCAGTACGCCGCCGCCCGGGCCGATCAGTACGTTGCCGCGATGTGGGTCGCCGTGCACGAGGGTGCGCGGCAACAGTGCGAGTGCGGCGAGGATACGAGGGTCCGCCCGCCAGGCCGACAGCGCGCGCTCCGCCGCAGCGAACTCGGCCGCAGCGACGGCGTCGTCCCCGGTCCGGGCGGCCGCACCCCGCACCGCCACGAGCGTGCGGTCGCACAGCCGGGCCCACCAGGCGCCGTCCACCACCGGCAGGCCGCGGGGGCGTTTTCGCCACCAGTGCGCGTGCACCCGCGCGAGGACCTCCCAGACGGCGTCCGGGACCGGCGTCTCCTCGGCAAGTGGCGGGCCGTCGATGTGGGGCAGCGCGAGCCAGTCGGGCCCGATGGCGATCGGGCGGGCAACGCCGCCGACCACCGCCACCGCCCGCATCGCCGCGACCTCGACGGCGGTGGTTCGCTTGAGCACGACCGCGACCGCGCACCCGTCCACGTCGAGATCGATCCGTTCGACGCCGGGCGAGGAGTAGCCGCCGGCCAACGGGGAGCGGCCCACGATCCGGACGGCACCGATTCCCGCGGCACCGATTCCGGCGGCACCGCTGAGTGCCCGTCCGAGCACCGGCAACCAATCCGGATCGGTCACCGCCCCTCCTCGCTCACGCTCGTCGGCGTCGTGCCCGACGGTGCTGTGTCCGGTAGCGACCTCGCAAGCCCGGTCACCGGCGCAGGAGCACGTACACCAGCACGCCCGCCGCGATCCCGACGATCAGCCCGAGCACCCCCCACGACGCGGGGCGCCGGTGCCAGGCGCGGCCGTTGTCCAGAGCGATGTGACCGGGTCCGGTGAAGGCGATCGCCGCGGCCGCCATCCCGAGCACGACGTCGAGCTCGATCGCAGCGCCGCCGGCAGGCGAGCCGACGAAGAACCCGTTGCCGAACTTCAGCAACACTGTGTTGATCATGATGGCGACCAGTCCCGCCGCGGCCAGTGGCGTCACCACCCCGAGTACGACGAACGCGCCCGCCATGAACTCGGTGATCCCGGTGACCCAGGACAACGTGGTGCTCTGCTGATAGCCGAACCCGTCGAGCACCCGGGCGAACCCGCCGATCCCGGGCCCGTTCCACAGTCCGAAGACCTTCTGCAGACCGTGGGCGACGAACGTGCCGCCGACGGCGAACCGCAGTATCAGCAGCCCCATGTCGGTGCCGCCGTTCCAGGTCAGCGAGCGGCGGGTGGACCGGGTCTTCATCGACTGCAGGTCACCGCCGGCGTTGACCGAGGTCGGCTGATCACTCATGACCGCCAAGAATAGTCCGGCTGATGTGCATCATCTCCGCAACTCGCCGCGGGCGCCCCGACAGCACAGCCCGGAGCCATGTCAGTAGCCGTTCTCGACCAGGTTCGGCGGCCGCTCGCCCCGCGCGAACGCCCCGATCTGCTCAGCCGCCACCCCGTACGCCCGGCGCATCGCGGCGGGGACGCTGCCCCCGACGTGCGGGGTGAGCAACAGCCCGGGGGCCCGCCAGAGGGGGTGATCGGCGGGCAGGGGCTCGGGATCGGTGACGTCGACGGCCGCGCGCAACCGCCCGCTGGTCAGCTCCGCGGTGAGCGCATCGGTGTCGGCGACAGGGCCGCGCGCGCCGTTGACCAGCACCGCACCGTCCGGCATGGCAGCGAGGAACGCGGCGTCGACCAGGCCGCGGGTTTCGTCGGTCAACGGCACGATCACCACACACGCGTCGTGGTGGGGCAGCAGGTCCGCGACCTCGTCGATGCCGTGTACCCCGTCACGGGCCCGGCGGCCCACGAGCGTGGTGCTCACCTCGAAGGGCGCCAGCCTGCGCACCGTGTTCTCGGCGACGTCACCCGCCCCGAGGATCAGGACGCGCTTGCCGGCGAGCTCCTCGGTCTGGTGGTAGTCCCAGTGGGCCTGCGCCTGCGCCTGGACGAACCGCGGGAGGTGGCGGTAGACGGCCAGCAACGTCGCCACGATCCACTCCGCGGTGGCGCCACCGTGCGCGCCCCGGCAGTCCGACAGCGCCACGCCGTCGGGCAACCGCCCGACCCAGTTCTCCGCACCGGCCGTCAGGAGCTGGACCAGCCGCAGCTCGGGGACGCCCTCGACGAGCACCACTGCCTCGTTCGTCGCCAGGAACGGGGGCACCAGCACCTGAGCGGTCTTCGCCTCGGCGGGGAGCTCGCCGTCGGGGTCGTAGCGCACCGCTGTGACGCCGGGAACGTCCGCGAACAGCTCCACACCCTCGTCGTGGGGTACCAACACAGTGATCGCGACGGCGGGGATTTCGACCATGAACAAGACCGTACTCACCGGCCACTCACCCCGCCCCGCCTAACCTGGGTCTGTGCGGAACCGGGTGCAACGCGGGCTTGTCGCAGCGCTGCTCGCGCTGACGCTGGCCGGATGCGCCACGTTCCCCGACGCCGGACCCCGCGAGTGGCGGGAGAAGGTCGAGGGCGTCGGCGAGCTCGGTGGTCCGCCCACGGTGCCGAGGCCCGACCTGCCGGCACCCGGGAGCGAGGGCCAGGGGAAGAGCGGCGAACCGAAGCTGGCATCCGGCTGTGTGGACCCCGATCCGCAGGTGGTCGCCACCTGCCTGGAGCCGGTCGGCGCCATCGCCGTGCTGCCCGACGGCACCTCCGCGCTGGTCGCCGAGCGCACCACCGGCCGCGTGCTGCGGGTGCACAAGGGCAGCGATCCGGTCCTCGTGGCCACGGTGCCCGTCGACGCGAGCGGCGGCGGCGGGCTCACCGGTCTGGTGCTCTCCCCCAGCTACGTGGAAGACCAGCTCGTCTACGCCTACGCCACCACGCCCGTGGACAGCCGGGTGGTGCGCATCGCCGACGGCGAGGCCCCCAAGCCCGTGCTCACCGGCATCCCCCGCGGCGCGATGAACAACGGCGGCGCGCTGGGTGTCGACGTCGACGGGTCATTGCTGGTGGCCACCGGCGACGCCGGCGGTTCCACCCCGGGCTCGCTGGCCGGCAAGATCCTGCGCATCGACACCCTCGGCCGTCCCGCGAAGGGCAACCCCGACCCGGCCTCGCCGGTGTTGAGCTCCGGGCTGCGCGCACCGGGCGGGATCTGTACCGACCCGGTGACCACGGCAACCTGGGTGACCGACCGGACCGGCACCCGCGACGTCCTGTACCTCGTCGCTCCCGGCCAGCTCCCGGCGCCCGCGTGGACCTGGCCCGACCAGCCAGGAGTGGCGGGCTGCATGGCCCAGCCGGGGCTCGTGACGGTGGCACAGACCGGTGCGGCGGCGCTGTTCGTCCTGCGTCCCGACCCCGGCGGCGCGTTCACCGGCGCCCCCGAAACCATGTACGCCGGTGTGTGGGGCCGGTTGTCGGCGGCCGCGCGCGGCCCCGACGGGCTGCTCTGGCTGGGCACGGTGAACAAGGCGGGCGGCAAGCCCGTCCCCAGCGACGACCGGGTCATCCGCATCCAGCCGCCCGCCGGTGGCGTGGAGGGCCGTACCTGACGGCGTGCGCGGATCACCCGTTCCGGCACCGGTTCTCCCGCGGACGGGCGGCGTCAGCCGCTCGGGCAGGCCCTCGACGGGCTCGACGCACTGAGCGTCACATGGGGCACTGGCGACGGCGACACGATCCGGGCCACGCTGGGCTCGGAGCCGACCTCGGCGTAGACGGTCTATCCGCAGCGCTCCACGATCAGCTCCCGAACGCGCTTGGCGTCCGCCTTTCCGCCCGTCGCCTTCATGACCGCCCCGACGATCGCACCAGCCGCCTGCACCTTGCCGTCACGGATCTTCTGCACGACGTCGGGCTGCGCCGCCAGCGCCTCGTCCACCGCGGCGATCAGGGCGCCGTCGTCGGAGACCACCGCGAGCCCACGGGCTGCGACGACCTCGTCGGGGGCGCCCTCGCCCGCCAGCACCCCGTCGACGACCCGGCGGGCGAGCTTGTTGTTCAGCTCGCCGCCCGCGATCAACGCGATCACCCGCGCCACCTGCTCCGGGCTGATCGGCAGCTCGTCGAGCGCGACCCCTCGGCTGTTGGCCTCCTGCGTCAGGTACGCCACCCACCAGGATCGCGCCTCGCCCGCGGGCGCGCCGGCCGCGACGGTGGCCTCGATCAGGTCCAGCGCCCCGGCGTTGACCAGGTCGCGCAGCTCCTCGGCGGTGAGGCCCCACTCGGCCGAGATCCGGCGCCGCCGCTCCCACGGCAGCTCCGGCAGGGTGCCGCGCAGTTCCTGCACCCACTCGTCGGAGGGCGCGATCGGCACCAGGTCGGGCTCGGGGAAGTAGCGGTAGTCCTCGGAGGTCTCCTTGATGCGGCCCGCGCGCGTGGTGGCGCTGACCTCCTCGAAGTGCCGCGTCTCCTGGACGACCTTCTCGCCCGCATCCAGGACGCCGGCATGGCGCGCCATCTCGTAGCGGACGGCCCGCTCGACCGAACGCAGCGAGTTGACGTTCTTCGTCTCGCTGCGGGTGCCGAGCACCCCGGAGTCGCGGGGGGACAGCGACAGGTTCACGTCGCAGCGCATCGAGCCCTGGTCCATCCGGACGTCGGAGACGCCCAGCGCGCGCAGCAGGTCACGCAGCGCCGTGACGTACGCGCGCGCCACCTCGGGTGCGCGCTCGCGGGTACCGGGGATCATCTTCGTGACGATCTCGATCAGCGGCACGCCCGCACGGTTGTAGTCGAGCAGCGAGTACTCGGCGCCGTGGATCCGGCCCGTCGCGCCCCCGACGTGCAGCGACTTGCCGGTGTCCTCCTCCATGTGGGCGCGCTCGATCTCCACCCGCACGACCTCGATACCGCCGGCTTCCGTCGGCACGTTGACGTCCATGTAGCCGTCGAAGGCGATCGGTTCGTCGTACTGCGAGGTC
>JBKJPD010000236.1:0-7293 GCA_046595345.1 Pseudonocardia sp. | reverse complement strand
CTCGCGCTCATCGGCGACGCCCGCCACCGACTTGCCGCCGCCGGTGACGCCGAGCTCACCGCACTCGACGCCCGCCTCAACGAGGCGCTGGCCCTGCTCGGCGACGTCGGCGGGGAGCTCACCGGCTATCTCGACCGGCTCGACGCCGATCCGGAACGCCTCGCCGTGGTGCTGTCGCGGCAGGCCGAGCTCAAGGCCCTCACCCGCAAATACGCGGCCGACGTCGACGGCGTGCTGGTATGGGCGGACGAGGCGCGCGAACGGCTGGAGCACCTCGACACCTCCGACGATGCGCTGGCAGCTCTCGCGAATCGGCGCGACGAGCTCGCCGTCGAACTGGCCGGACACGCGGTGGAGCTCACCGCCGCGCGCACCGAGGCCGCGGCTCGGCTCGCCACCGACACCACCGCGGAGCTCGGCGGGCTCGCCATGCCCGATGCCCGGCTGCTCCTCGCGGTGTCCCCTCGCGCGGCCGGGCCCGGCGGTGTGGACGCCCTACGAGTGGGCAGGGCCACCCTCGTCGCGGGCGCCGACGGCGTCGACGAGGTGGAGCTGCGGCTGATCGCCCATGCCGGGGCCGGCCCGCAGCCGTTGCGCAAGGGCGCATCCGGCGGAGAGCTCTCCCGGGTGATGCTCGCGCTGGAGGTGGCGCTGGCCGGCGCCGACCCGGTGCCCACCATGGTCTTCGACGAGGTCGACTCGGGGGTCGGTGGCCGGGCGGCGGTGGAGATCGGCCGGCGGCTCGCACGGCTCGCAGCGAGCCACCAGGTGATCGTGGTGACCCACCTGCCGCAGGTGGCGGCCTACGCCGACCGGCACCTTGTGGTGGACAAGGCGGTGCGCACGGAGAACGGGGCGGCGCGCAGCCGGGTACGCACGCTGGCCGAGGGCGAGCGGATCGCCGAGCTCGCCCGGATGCTCGCGGGGCTCGACGACACCGACACCGGCCGCGCCCACGCCGAGGAGCTGCTCGGGGCGGCCCGCACGCACCGCGAGGCCGACCGGGCCCCGGTGCCCGGTTCGGGAACGGTGGGTGCGCCGCCCGGTAAACCGCGGAAGAGGGCGGCTGCGCGCTCCTGACCCGGCGAACTCGCTCTGCCGGATAGGCCAACTCGGGGGTCAGTGAATCGCCGGAGATCGCCCGGCGTGCCGTCGTCGCAACATTGACCCCAGATGTCACAGTGCGTGTATGAAGCTGTCCGGATTGCTGCACCGCTCGCGGCCCGCGCTGCCCGGGCTGTCCGGAGTGGTGCGCGTCGACCGGCGTACCGACGCCCTACTGCGCCGCGTCAAGGCGGGTGACATCGTCGTGCTCGACCAGGTCGATCTCGACCGCGCCACCGCCGACGCGCTGGTCGCCGCCAACGTCGCCGCTGTCATCAACGCCTCGCCGTCGATCTCCGGGCGGTTCCCGAACCTGGGGCCCGAGGTGCTCCTCGCAGCCGGGATCACCCTCGTCGACAACGTGGGCACCGACGCCCTGCACGCGATCAAGGACGGTAGCCGGATCCGGTTGCACGACGGTGTCGTCTACGCGGGCGAGCTGCGCCTCGCCGAGGGCGTGGTGCAGGACGCGGACTCGGTGGCCGATGCGCTGGTCGAGGCCAAGTCCGGGCTGACCCACCAGTTGGAGGCTTTCGCCGCCAACACCATCGAGTTCATGCGCCGCGAACGCGCGCTGCTACTCGACGGGGCAGGTGTCCCGCAGGTCGACGTCGAGCTGGCCAACCGACAGGTGCTCGTCGTCGCGGCCGGATTCAATCATGCGGCGGAACTGCGCAGCCTCAAGAACTACATCCGCGAGTACCGGCCGGTCCTCGTCGGAGTCGGCGCCGGCGCCGACGCCCTGCTCGCCGCGGGCCACAAGCCACAGCTCATCATCGGTGACCCCGCCGAGGTCTCCACCGAGGCACTGACCTGCGGCGCAGACGTCGTGGTCCCCGCCTTCGCGGATGGTCACGCCCCCGGCCTGCACCGCGTGCAGGACCTCGGCGCCGGCGCCGTCACGTTCCCCAGCTCCGCGAATCCCGAGGACCTCGCGCTGCTGCTCGCCGCCCACCACGGGGCGGCACTCGTCGTCACCGTCGGGTTGTCGGCGAGCATGGTCGAGTTCCTCGACCGTGGCCGGTCGGGCAGCAACGCCTCCACCTTCCTGACCCGGCTGCAGTTGGGCGGCGCGCTGGTCGACGGCAGGGTGATCGCGGCGCTGTACCGCAGCCGGATCTCCCTGGGTGCGATCGTGCTGATGATCTCCTCGGCGTTCGTCGCGGTGCTGGCCGCGTTACTGGTCTCCGACGCCGGTGATGCGGTGCTGGCGTGGTTGTCGAGCGGCTGGCTGGGCATTCTCCAGCAGGTCACGGGCTGGTTCGGATGATCTCCGTGCGCTACCACGCGGTGTCCATCGCCGCGGTCTTCCTGGCGCTCGCCGTCGGGGTCGTCCTCGGCTCGAGCGGGGTCTCCGACCGGCTGCTGTCGGCGATCACCACCGAACGCGACGATCTCGGCGGCCGGTTGCAGCAGCTCACGGCCGAGCGGGACACCCTCGCCGCCGCGCAGCGGGCGTCCGAGGAGTTCGCCCTACGCATCGGGCCTGCCGCCGTGCGGGGGGTGCTCAAGGGCAAGACCGTCGCGCTCGTCACGTCGGGGGCCGACGACGCGGACCGCGACGCGATCGTGGCGCTGCTCGGTCAGGCAGGCGCCACCGTCACCGGCGAGGTCGTGCTCACCTCGGCCGTCGGCGATCCTGCCCGGGCCGCACAGCTCCGCGAGCTCACCGCTCGGCTGCTGCCGACGGGTGCGCAGCTGCCCGCCGCGTCCGACCCGGGCAGCCTCGCGGGCGGGCTGCTCGGCGGGGTCGTGTCTGCCGGCAGGGGTGCCGTGCGGCGGGACCAGGCCAAGGCCGTGCTCGAGGGGCTCGCGAGCGCGGGCTACGTCGTCCCCGGTGAGGTCCCTGCGCCCGCGGATCTCGTGCTGATACTCACCGGTGGCGCGCTGACCGGCATCGATGCGGGTGATGCCGCCGCCGTCACGGCCCGGCTCGCCGCGCAGCTCGACCGCACCGGTGTTGGCGCCGTGCTCGCCGGGAGGGAGGGCTCGGCGGACTCCACCGGCGCGGTCGGGGTGGCGCGGGCCGATCCGTCGATCACCGCAGGGCTCTCCACCGTCGACAATGTGCAGGCAGGCCCCGGGCAGGTGTCGGCCGTGCTGGCGCTACGCGAGCAGGTGGAAGGCCGCGCGGGTCGCTACGGCACCGCGGTCACCGCAGCCGACGGGGCGGCTCCGAAAGCCTGAGCACGGGGCGGGCGGGCGCACGCGGGGGTAGGGACGGCGTGACCGCCGTCGCAATGTAACCTGAAACCCCGTGCAGCCTCGCGCGACTCGTCATCTGTTCGTCACCGGCGGGGTAGCGTCCTCGCTGGGCAAGGGTCTGACGGCTTCCAGCCTCGGCCAACTCCTCACATCCCGCGGTCTGCGGGTGATCATGCAAAAGCTCGATCCGTACCTGAACGTGGACCCGGGCACCATGAACCCCTTCCAGCACGGCGAGGTCTTCGTCACCGAGGACGGCGCCGAGACCGATCTCGACGTCGGCCACTACGAGCGGTTCCTCGACCGCAACCTGCACGCCCGCGCCAACGTGACCACCGGGCAGGTGTACTCGACGGTGATCGCCAAGGAGCGGCGCGGGGAGTACCTGGGCGACACGGTGCAGGTCATCCCGCACATCACCAATGAGATCAAGGACCGCATCCTCGCGATGGCGGAGCCCGACGACGACGGCGTCACGCCCGATGTCGTGATCACCGAGGTCGGTGGCACGGTCGGGGACATCGAGTCGCTGCCGTTCCTGGAGGCCGTGCGCCAGGTCCGCCACGACGTCGGCCGGGACAACTGCTTCTTCCTGCACGTCTCACTGGTGCCCTACCTCGCACCGTCGGGTGAGCTCAAGACCAAGCCGACCCAGCACTCGGTGGCAGCGTTGCGCAACATCGGTATCCAGCCCGACGCACTGGTGCTGCGTGCCGACCGGGAGATCCCCGACGGCATGAAACGCAAGATCAGCATGATGTGCGACGTCGACCTCGACGGCGTCGCAGCCTGTCCGGACGCACCGTCGATCTACGACATCCCGAAGGTGCTGCACCGGGAGGGACTCGACGCCTACGTCGTACGCAGGCTCTCCCTGCCGTTCCGCGACGTCGACTGGACCGTGTGGGGCGATCTGCTCGACCGCGTCCACCACCCGGACGAGACGGCGCGGATCGCCCTCGTCGGCAAGTACGTCGACCTGCCCGATGCCTATCTGTCGGTGACGGAGGCATTGCGGGCAGGCGGGTTCGCGCACCGCGCCCGCGTCGAGATCGAGTGGGTGCAGTCCGACGAGTGCCGCACGCCGGCCGGTGCCGCCGCCGCGCTCGACGGGATGGACGGCGTGCTGGTCCCCGGCGGGTTCGGGGTCCGCGGCATCGAGGGCAAGCTGGGAGCGATCCGGCACGCACGTACCCGCGGCATCCCCACGCTCGGGCTGTGTCTCGGCCTGCAGTGCATGGTCATCGAGGCAGCGCGGTCGCTCGCCGGGCTGGACGACGCCAATTCCAGCGAGTTCGACGAGCGCACCCCGTACCCGGTGATCTCCACGATGGCCGACCAGCGCGATGTCGTCGCGGGGGATCGTGACATGGGCGGCACGATGCGGCTCGGGTCCTACCCGGCCGTTCTCGGCGAGGGCACGGTGGTGGCCTCCGCCTACGGCACGCGACAGGTCTCCGAGCGCCACCGGCACCGGTACGAGGTCAACAACGCCTACCGGGCGCGACTGGAGGAGGCCGGTCTCGTGTTCGGCGGGACGTCGCCCGAGGGGACGCTCGTGGAATTCGTGGAGCTACCCGCGTCGGTGCACCCGTTCTTCGTCGGCACGCAGGCCCACCCGGAGCTCAAGAGCCGTCCGACCCGCCCGCACCCGCTGTTCAGTGCGTTCATCAAGGCGGCGCTGGGTTACCGGGCCGAGGACCGGCTCCCGGTGGAACTGCCGCCGCGCGAGCGTGCCGCAGCGACGGTGAACGGAGCGGGCGGGTGACCGAACGCAGGGCGCTGCACGACTTTCCCGTGGAGTCGACGAAGGACGTCCACGTCGGCCGGGTGATGGCCCTGCGCTCCGACGAGGTGGTCATGCCGGGCGGGCGGGTGGCCACCCGCGAGATCCTGGAGCACCCTGGCGCGGTCGCGATCGCCGCACTCGACGTCGACGACCGGCTGATGATGATCCACCAGTACCGGCACCCGGTGCGGAGACGCCTGTGGGAGCTGCCCGCGGGGCTGCTCGACGTCGCGGGGGAGGATCCGGTGGAGGCGGCCAAGCGGGAGCTCGCAGAGGAAGCGGGCCTTGCGGCCACCGAGTGGTCGGTCCTGCTCGACGTGGTGCCCTCCCCCGGGTTCTCCGACGAGTCGGTGCGGGTCTATTGCGCTCGCGGGGTCACCGAGGTCGGTCGCCCGAACCTGAGCGACGACGAGGAGGCCGACCTCAGCGTCCGGTGGGTGACGCTGTCCGGGGCGGTGCGGATGGTGCTGGCCGGCACGATCGTCAACGCGGTGACGGTGGCGGCGGTGCTGGCCGTGCACGTGCTGGCGGGTGCGGGTGGCGGCAATGACGGTGCGACGGCGCGCCCGACCGACGCCCCGTGGCCGGACCGCCCCACCCGGTTCGCCGACCGGGCCCGGTAGTTCCTCGCCCGTAGTTCTGCGAGTCGCTGCGCACCCTTCACGACCGCCACCGGAGTTAGTCAGAGTGAACTGAGCGCCGTCACGACCGCAGTGGCCGCCCGTACGGGTCGGTGGGGCGTCCGGCCAGGAGCAGGATGGCGTCGATCCAGCACCAGAACACGCCGATGCCGACGATGCTCAGCAGCAGTTGGGCGAGGGCGAGGCCGGTGTGCCCGGTGTAGAACCGTCCGATCCCGAAGGGCAGCAGCAGTTGCAGCACTCCAGCGATGATCTTCGATCGGCTGGAGTACGGGCGACCGCTGTACGGGTCCCAGCCGAATGGGGCGAGCTCGGCCACCCACGGCACCGGGTAGGCCGGCCCGGGGAACTGGGGGCCGAGGAAAGGGGTCGGTTGCGTCGGCGCGGCCGGCCGTGGAAGGTCGAGGAACAGGCCCTGCAAATCGTCGGCCGTGCGCGCGCCATAGGCCCTGGCGACCCGGTCGTCGAACTCGTCGGTGTCGAGCCGCCCGTGTGCGAAATGTTCGCCGAGGGCGTGGACGGCGTTCTCCCGCTCCTGGTTGCCGATGCGGATCGGCGGCTGTTCCGGGGTGACCACGATCGAGACGGTACCGGGGCGTACCCGGCCGGCGGTCCGGGTCGGCGCTAGGGTCGGGGATCGTGACGGCAATGCGCTTCGGGCTGTTCGTACCGCAGGGATGGCGACACGATCTGGTGGGTATCGCACCCGCCGATCAGTGGGCCACGATGAAGGGGCTGGCGCAGCACGCCGACGCCGGCCCGTGGGAGTCGATCTGGGTTTATGATCATTTCCACACGGTTCCGGCGCCCACCGACGAGGCCACCCACGAGGCGTGGTCGCTGATGTCGGCGTTCGGTGCGGTCACCGAGCGGGTGCGGCTGGGCCAGATGTGTACGTGCATGAGCTACCGCAACCCGGCCTACCTCGCCAAGGTGGCCGCCACCTGCGACATCATCTCGGGCGGGCGCGTCGAGATGGGCATCGGCGCGGGCTGGTACGAGCACGAGTGGCGGGCCTACGGCTACGGCTTCCCGGCCGCACCGGACCGGCTCGGGATGCTCGACGAGGGCGTCCAGATCATGCGCCAGGCGTGGACGCAGGGCCGCGCGACCCTCGCCGGCAAGCACTACCGGGTAGACGGCGCCATCGTGCGGCCGCTACCCCTTCAGGAGGGCGGCATCCCGCTCTGGATCGCGGGCGGCGGCGAGAAGGTCACGCTCAAGATCGCGGCGAAGTACGCGCAGTACACCAACTTCGACGGCACCCTGGAGGGGTTCGTCCACAAGTCCGAGCTGCTCAAGGGCCACTGCGCGACCGTCGGCACCGACTTCGACGCGATCGTCCGCTCGGCCAACTACAACGTCGCGATCGGCGCCACCGAGGCCGAGGTGGAGCAGCGGTTGCAGGATGCGAAGGCCCGCCTGGTGCCCTACGTCGGCGAGGAGAAGGCCGAGGCGTCGCTGGGCGCGGTCCGCGGCCTGCCCGCCTGCGGCACGCCCGAGCAGATCGTCGAGAACCCCACGAAGCTCAAGGACGCGGGCATGACCTACGGG
>JBKJPD010000067.1:0-2971 GCA_046595345.1 Pseudonocardia sp. | reverse complement strand
CCGTTGTCGCCGGGGGGCTCGCGGCGTGGTCCTACCGTAACCTGAAGTTGTGACTACCGTCACCTGGGTGCGAACGCCGCACCCACCGCGGCGCGTTGCTCGCCGTCACGGTCCCCGGGCCGGAGGCCAGATGATCCGGCTGGTTCTCGCCGAGGACCGGGCGATGGTGCCGGGCGCGTTTGCGCAGCTGCTGGCGCTGGAACCCGATCTCGACGTCGTCGACACGGTGCGGGCCCGATGTGGCTGCCCCGGTTCAGCCACATCGGGTCGACTCAGGCGCCTCTGCGTACCGACTCGCGGGTGGGGTGGGTCAGGCCGAGGTGGTCACGGAGGGTGGTGCCGGTGTATGACGTGCGGTAGCTGCCGCGGTCCTGAAGTTCCGGGATGACTTTCGCCACGAACTCGTCGAGGCCGCCGGGCACCAGGTGCGGGATGAGGATGAACCCGTCGGATGCGTCGCCCTGCACATAGTCGTCCATCTGCGCGGCCACCTGCCGGGGCGTGCCGACGAACGACTGGCGCGCAGTCGTCTCGATGATCAGCTCACGGATGGACAACCCGCCCTTGGCCTCGGCGAGCTCGCGCCACTTCTTGGCGACGGCGAGCGGGTCCTTGTCGTGACGCACCCGGCCGCGGGTCATCTCCGCGCCGGGGTCCGGGTCGATGTCGGGCAGGGGGCCGTCGGGGTCGTAGCCCGACAGGTCGCGGCCCCATACCTGCTCCAGGAACGCGATGGCCGTGGGCGGGCTCACCTGCGCGCGGCGGATCCGGTCGGCGTTCTCCTGGGCCTCCGCGTAGGTGTCGCCCAACGCGTAGGTGGTGGCGGGCAGGATCGTGACGTCGTGCTCGGCCCGGCCGTAGCGGGGCAGGCGGTCCTTGAGGTCGCGGTAGAACGCCTGGCCGGACTCCAGGGTCCCGTGCCGGGTGAAGATCGCGTCGGCGGTGCGGGCACCGAACTCGCGGCCGGCGTCGGAGTCGCCGGACTGGATCAGAACCGGATGCCCCTGGGGCGAGGGCGGCAGCGGGAACCGTCCGGAGAAGTCGAACTGCTCGCCCCGATGCTCGACCAGCGCTCCGCCGGAGAGCCAGAGCGAGCGTGCCGCGTCGAGGATCTCCTGCGCGCGGTCGTAGCGCTGCTCGGGCTGAAGGAATCCGCCGCGGCGGAAGTTCTCGCCGGTGAACGCGTCCGAGCTGGTGACGAGGTTCCACGCGGCGCGCCCACCGGAGAGATGATCGAGCGAGGCGAGCTGCTTGGCCAGCTCGAACGGCTCGTTGAACGTGGTGCTGTGCGTACCGCCCAGGCCGAGATGCGTGGTCACGGCGGCGATCGCGCCGAGCACGGTGAGCGTGTCCGGGCGACCGACGACGTCGAGGTCGTGGATCACGCCGCGGTGCTCGCGCAGCCGCAGTCCCTCCGCGAGGAACAGGAAGTCGAACAACCCCCGCTCAGCGGTCCGGGCGAAGTGGACGAACGAGGAGAAGTCGGTCTGGCTGCCCGAGGACGGGTCGCTCCACACGGTGGTGTTGTTGACGCCCGGGAAATGGGCGGCGAGGTGGATCTGCTTCTTGCTCACCGTCGGACCTCCGAGAAGTGGTTGGCGGCCCGGGGCAGCATGAAGCGCTCGCGCAGCGTGGCCCCCGGTGGCGCCGGCGGCCGCAGCCCCCGCTCGATGAGGCGGGGCGCGACGTCGTCGGCGAGGACCTGCAGGCTGCCCACCGTCAACGGCACCGCGGTGACACCGTCGGCCGCCCCATCGAGGACGGCCGTGGCGATCAGGTCGACAAGGGTCTCCCCGGCGCCGACGAGACGCACCGACGACGGGGGGTAGGGCGACTGCGCGTCCAGCATGTCCAGCTCGCGGCCCGCCCCGGGCCCGAGCAGCACCTCGACGTCGAGCAGCACAGCGACGGAGTCGGGATCGCGGCCGGCGGCGGCGACGGCCGCGCGCACCCGTTGCCGCGCGGCGTGGGCGGTGGCCAGATCCGGCGCGGCGACGCGCACGACGTCGGCCCACGCGGCGGCCACTGCGAGCGAGTCGGACTCCTCACGGATCACGACGAGCGGATGGCCCTGGGGGCTGCGCGGGGTGATCGACGGGCCCTTGACCGAGAAGAACTCGCCGGTGAAGTCGATGTAGTGCAGCTTGTCGCGGTCGACGTACCGGCCGGTGGCCTCGTCGCGGATCACCGTGTCGTCGTCCCAGGAGTCCCACAGCCGCACAACGACCTCGACAGCCTCGGCCGCCTCGCGCCACAGCTCCGCGGCCGGGGCGGCGGGCTTGCGGCCGAACAGCTCCGCCTCGACGGCCGTACGCGACACGGCGGGCTCCCAGCCGGCCCGGCCCGACGACACGAAGTCGAGCGTGGCGATGGCCGTGGAGATGTGGAACGGCTCGGTGTGGGTGACGGTGACAGTGGGCACCAGGCCGATCCCGGGCACCACCGGCGCCACCCGCGCGGCGATCGCGACGGCGTCGAGCATCGGGAACGCGGCCGGTGGCCCAGAGGAGGGCGGCCCAGAGGACGGCGACCCAGAGGAGGGCGGGGCGAAGGAGTCGGGCAGGGCCAGGAAGTCGGCCCCCGCGCGAGCGGCCAGTTCCGCGAGCCCGACGTGGTGCGCGGGTGTGAGCAGAGCCTGTGGATCCTCCCGCCGCCACGCCGCCGGGTGCCGACCGGCGCCCGAGACCTCCACCGCCAGATACGCCCTATGCGTTCTCATGCCGAGCTGAAACCCGAGCGGCCCCCACACCATTCCCGCCGTCCCGCCAGATGGCCGGATCGGCGGTCGCCGCGAGAACACAGGGGTCCTCAGATTCACCTCAGGTCGGCAGGGCACGATCTGCGTGTGCTGGACTGGTCCCTGCTCATCCGGCCGCTCCCCGTGCTGCTCATCGCGGCCGGGGCGGCGGCCGCTGCCGTGCTGCTCCGGCCCCGTGGCGCCCGCTGGTGGCGGCTGTCCGTTCCGGTGGCG
>JBKJPD010000666.1:0-4019 GCA_046595345.1 Pseudonocardia sp. | reverse complement strand
GCAGATCGTCCGCACGGAGTCGGGTCGCGAACTGCGCTACGACGCGCTGGTGCTCGCCACCGGGTCGGTGCCGTTCGTGCCTCCGGTTCCCGGCCGGGACCTGCCCTGCTGCTTCGTCTACCGCACCCTCGACGACCTCGACGCGATCCGGGCGGCCGCCGCCGACGCCATCGCGCGGCCCGGCGGCGGGCGGCGTTCCGCGGTCATCGTCGGCGGCGGGCTGCTCGGGCTGGAGGCGGCGCGGGCGCTGCGCTCGCTCGGGCTGTCCCCGCAGATCGTCGAGATCAACCCGCGGCTGATGGCGGTCCAGGTCGACGAGGGCGGTGGCGCGCTGCTGCGGCGGCTGGTCGAGGGCGAAGACCTGGCCGTGCGCTGTGGGGTCTCGGTCACCGGCATCACGCAGGATCGCGGGCGACTCGTCGCCACCCTGTCCGACGGGATCGAGCTCGACGCCGACGTCGTCGTGTTCTCGGCCGGCATCCGGCCCGCGGACTCGCTGGCCCGCGCGGCCGGGCTGCCGATGGGGGAGCGCGGCGGGGTGTTGGTCGACAACCGCTGCCGGACCTCGGACAGCGCCGTCTGGGCCATCGGCGAGGTCGCCGCGCTGGAGGGCCACACCTACGGGCTCGTGGCGCCGGGTTACGCGATGGCCGAGGTCGTCGCCGACCGGCTCCTCGGTGGGTCCGCCACGATGACCCCTGCCGAGCTGGACATGTCGACGACGCTCAAGATGCTCGGCGTCGATGTCGCCAGCTTCGGTGACGCGCTGGCCAGGACGCCGGGCGCGCTGGAGGTGGTCGTCAACGATCCCGTCGCCGGCACCTACGCCAAGCTGGTCATGAGCGACGACGCGCAGACGCTCTTGGGCGGTGTGCTCGTCGGCGACGCGTCGAAGTACGCGATGCTGCGCCCGCTCGTCGGCTCGACGCTGCCCGCCGACCCGGTGGCGATGATCGCCCCGGGCGGGGTGGAGTTGGGCGTCGATGCGATTCCGGACTCCGCGCAGGTCTGCTCCTGCAACGCCGTGACGAAGGGGGCGATCCGGTCCGCGATCTGCGCAGGCGCTCACGACGTCCCGGCGATCAAGGCCTGTACCCGGGCCGGTACGAGCTGCGGATCGTGCGTGCCACTGCTCAAGTCGCTGCTGGTGCAGGAGGGTGTCGAGGTCTCGAAGGCGTTGTGCGAGCACTTCTCCTTCTCCCGCGCCGAGCTGTTCGAGATCGTTGCAGGCACCCGGATCCGGACGTTCTCCGACCTCGTGGCCCGCCACGGCACCGGCCGGGGCTGTGACATCTGCAAGCCCACCGTCGCGTCGATACTGGCGTCGCTGGGCAGCATCGATTCTCATGGTGCGCATGTGCATGACGGTGAGCAGGCCGCCCTGCAGGACACCAACGACCACTTCCTGGCCAACCTGCAGCGCAACGGCACCTACTCGGTGGTCCCGCGGATCCCCGGCGGCGAGGTCACGCCCGAGGGCCTGATCACGATCGGCGAGGTCGCGCGCGACTTCGGGCTCTACACCAAGATCACCGGAGGGCAGCGGATCGATATGTTCGGCGCCCGCGTCGAGCAGCTCCCGGCGATCTGGCGCCGCCTCGTCGACGCCGGTTTCGAGTCCGGCCACGCCTACGGCAAGGCGCTGCGCACGGTGAAGTCGTGCGTCGGGACGACGTGGTGCCGCTACGGCGTGCAGGACTCCGTCGGGCTCGCCGTGGCGTTGGAGCTGCGTTACCGGGGGCTGCGCGCGCCGCACAAGTTCAAGTCGGGGGTGTCGGGGTGCGCGCGCGAGTGCGCCGAGGCGCGCTCCAAGGACTTCGGGATCATCGCCACCGAGGAGGGCTGGAACCTCTACGTCGGGGGCAACGGCGGGTTCACCCCGCGCCACGCCGAACTGCTCGCGTCCGACCTGGACACCGACACGCTCATCAAGATCATCGACCGGTACCTGATGTTCTACATCCGCACCGCCGACCGGCTGCAACGCACCGCGCCGTGGATCGAGGCGCTCGAGGGTGGGCTCGACCACCTGCGCGCTGTGATCGTCGACGACAGCCTGGGCATCTGTGCCGACCTGGAGGCAGCCATGGACGCGCATGTGGGCAACTACGTCGACGAATGGCGCGGGGTGCTGGAGGACGAGGAGAAGCTGGCCCGCTTCGTCTCGTTCGTCAACGCGCCCGATGTCCCGGACCCGACGATCACGGTGGTCACCGAGCGGGGACAACCGGTGCCGCCGCCCCGGGTGCCTGTCGCGATCGGAATGCCGGGGGTCGGAGCGTGATCGGGCCGGGCATCGTTCGCGCAGCACCGCCGGGTCTGGACGCGACGAGCGTCAGTGCGGGGCAGTCATGACAGCGGTGGCGACGGACCTGAGGTGGGAGACCGTCTGCGACGTCGGACGGCTGCTGCCCGAGCGGGGTGTCGCGGCCCTGTTCGCCGGTCGGAGCGCAGCCGGAGCCCGCACCGACGCGGCCGTGCAGGTTGCGGTCTTCCTGACCCACGACGGCAATGTCTACGCGATCGGCAACATCGACCCGATCTCCGGGGCGGCGGTGCTCTCCCGCGGGATCGTGGGCGACCGCGTCGGTGTGCCGACCGTCGCATCCCCGATATTCAAGCAGGCGTTCGACCTGGTCACGGGCCGTTGCCTCGACGACCCGAACGCGTTCGTGCCCGTCTATCCCGTGCGGGTGGCCGACGGCCGCGTGCAGATCGGACTACCGTGATCGCCGCCGTGACCACCATCGACGCTCCTGCCCCCGGGCCCGCCGTCCCGCCGTTGGCGGGCTTCACCGTCGGGGTCACCGCCGCGCGCCGGGCCGAGGAGTTCGGCGCGATGCTGGGGCGGCGCGGGGCCGCGGTGATGCACGGTGCCGCCTTGCGGATCGTCGCGCTCGCCGACGACACCGACCTGCTGGCCGCCACCCGCGGGCTCATCGCGCGGCCACCCGACATCACCGTGGCCACCACCGGAATCGGGTTCCGCGGCTGGGTCGAGGCCGCCGACGGCTGGGGGATCGGGGAGGAGCTCCTGACCGCGCTCGGCGCCGGCAAGCTCCTCGCCCGCGGCCCCAAGGCCCGCGGTGCAATCCGCGCATCCGGGCTCGTCGACACCTGGTCGCCGCCGTCGGAGTCGTCGGCGGAAGTGCTGCAGTACCTGCTCGACGCCGGTGTCGAGGGCACGCGTATCGCGGTCCAACTGCACGGCGAGCCGCTGCCCGACATGGTCGAGGCGCTCACCGTCGCCGGTGCCGAGGTCATCGAGGTGCCCGTCTACCGGTGGGCGCCGCCCGCCGACATCGGGCCGTTGGACCGGCTGACCGATGCGGTGCTGGCGGGCTGCGTGGACGTGCTGGCGTTCACCAGCGCTCCCGCGGCGGCCAGCCTGCTGGCCCGCGCGGCCGAGCGCGGGGTGTACCAGGAACTGCTCGCGGCGATGCGCGGTCCGGTGCTCGCGCTGTGCGTCGGGCCCGTCACCGCGGCGCCGCTGGTCGCCGTCGACGTGCCGACCGTGCAGCCGCAACGCTCCCGGCTCGGTGCGATGGCACGCACGCTGGAGGCCGAGATGCCCGCCCGCGCCCGGCGCCTGCCGGTGGCCGGATTCTGGCTCGAACTGCGCGGCCACGCGGTGCTCGTCGACGGGGATCTGCGCGCCGTCCCACCGGCGGGGATGGCGCTGCTGCGGGTGCTGGCCCGGCGGCCCGGCCGCGTGATCTCCCGCACGGAGCTGCTGCGCGCCCTGCCCGGGACCAGCGCGGACGAGCACGCCGTCGAATCGGCGATGGCCCGGCTGCGCGGCGCGCTCGGTGAGCCCAAGCTCGTCCAGACCGTCGTCAAGCGCGGCTACCGGCTCGCGCTCGACCCCGTCGCAGGCCCGGTCGGGGGGCACTGCCTGGGCGGTGACCTGAGGTGACGGTGTCGATACGCCTTCGGCCTGCGCTCCGTGCGGCTTCTCTGCTCCTGGTCGCCCACGGGACACGCGATCCGGCGGGCGCGGTCGTCACCGAGCAGGTGGC
>JBKJPD010000629.1:0-11069 GCA_046595345.1 Pseudonocardia sp. | reverse complement strand
CGGTAGCGTGTCCGAGCGGCCGAAGGAGCACGCCTCGAAAGCGTGTGAGGTGCAAGCCTCCGTGGGTTCAAATCCCACCGCTACCGCCACTTGAGCAGGCAAAACGCCGGGCCTCCCGATCAGGGAGGGCCCGGCGTTTTGCCATCTGGTTGCATTAGCGGTTGCATTTGGTCCGTTCAGGCGGCCGTCGGCGGTCCTCCGGAGTCCGCCGCGCCGGTGCTGGCGGCCGGCGGATCGACCGGTGGCTTCCAGAGAGCAGCACCGTCGCCGCGGTGTGTCGGGCGTCGTGCATCCGGCCATCACGCACCCCGGCCCGCACCAGGGATTTTTTCCGGTCGCCGTCTCTACCACGCGCGCGACTTGGTCCGCCGTCTCGTCACGCTCGGGTTGACGCAGGGGACAGTGGCCGGGTACTTCCGGCCGCAGGTGTCGTCGCATCCGTGTCCCGAAGATCCCCAGCCGCGGCGGTGTCACGTCACCGCGCGGCCGCGGTGGGCGCGGTGAGCAGCCGCCGCAGCCGGGTAACGGCCAGGCGCGCGACGACCGCGGCCAGCAACCCGCGCAGCAGCCGGTAGCCCGCCACGGTCACCACCGCACCCAGGACCAGCCCGGCCAGCACATCCCCGGGCCAGTGCGCCCCGACGTAGACCCGCGCCGCAGCCATCACGGCCGCGGCCGTGATCGCCACGATCCCGAGGCGCCGCGACACCAGCCACAACCCGGCCGCGACCGCCCCGGCCATCACCGCATGGTCAGACGGGAACGCAGGATCGAGTGTCGGCGCGACCAGCAGCAGCGGGTGATCCAGTACCGCGTACGGGCGCGGCTCGGCAACCGCTGCGGCGGCGAGCTGGTTCACGCCGAGCGCCACCAGCATCCCCAGCGGCGCCCACACCGCCGCCGCCATCCCCTCGAGACCCACTCGGGCACGCGCGGACCACCAGCCGGCCAGCAGCAGCACCGCGAACAGCACCACCCCGTAGGAGGCGTAGGCGACAGCGGCCCCGTGCAGCCAGCCGGTGGCCTGCGCGAAGTGGTTGACCAGCAGGAACAGTGAGGTGTCCAGATCGTTCACGGATCTTCTTCCTGCCCGCCGGATGGCGGGTCACATCTGGTGCAGGGCGGTGAAGACCTGCTCGGTGTAGTACTCCAGCCGCTCGGTGCAGTGCTTGAGCTGCTGTTCAGCCTCGGCGGCCTGTGAGGCGCCGAACACGTCGCGGGCCCGGATGTCGCGATACCAGCGCCGTAGCCGCTCCAGGCTCTGCTCCTCCTCCTCCAGCTCGGCCAACGTCAGCTTCTGGATCCGCAGCTCCTTGTCGATCTCGGCGTCGAACTTGCCGCAGTCGGCCAGGAACTCGATCCACTCCGCCGCCCGGTCCGCGGTGAACAGCTCCCGCATCCACGCCGCGTCCCGTTCGTGGCGCCCGGCCGCGGACAGCACGACGACCTCACCGTCGCCGCGTTCGGCCAGCTCGACCGCCCGCGCGACACCGTCGGTGAACGCGGCCACGTCGGGCACCGCCCAGCTGCCCTGCCCCAGTGACACCGCGCCGGCCCGGCGCAGCTCCCGCCACACCGCCACCCGATGCCGCGACGGCTGAGCCGGTACCCGCACCACCAGCACCAGCCATCGCCCCGGCACGTCATCCACCACAATCTGAAAGTAGCACCTGTTACTGAACTGACAGTAACGATCCCGTCCCACCGAGTACGCCCGCCACAACGGGCACGCCGACCTGCTCCGCGAGTGGATCGACGGTGCCATGGGCTACTGACAGCCGGCCAGCAGCGCGGCATACCGCCCGAGGTCGACGTTCCCGCCGCTCACAAGTACCCCGATCCGTTGTCCCGCCAGTTCGGGGGCCAGCCGTCGCACCGCCGCGAAGGCCAGGCAGCCCGTCGGTTCGACGACGATCTTGAGCGTGGTGGCGAACACCCGCATCGCGTCCACCAGTTCGGCATCGGACACCGTGTGGATGTCGTCGACGTCGCGGCGGATGATCGCGAAGGTCAGCACGCCGAGGTGCTGGGTCTGGGCGCCGTCGGCGATGGTGACGGGGGTGTCGATGTGCACCAGTTCCCCGGCGCGTAGCGACCGCCTGCCGTCGTCGCCCGCCTCGGGCTCCACGCCGTAGATGCGACACGACGGCGACAGCGTCCGCGCGGCAAGCGCCGCCCCGGACAGCAGGCCACCCCCGCCCAGGCACACGAACAGCGAGTCCAGCTCGCCGACCTCCTCGAGCAGCTCCTTCGTGGCGGTGCCCTGACCGGCGATGACGTCGGGGTGGTCGTAGGGCGGCACGAGCGTCAGGCCCCGCGCGGCGGCCAGCACCGAGCCGAGCCGCTCGCGGTCCTCGGTGTACCGGTCATAGCCGACGATCTCGGCGCCGTATCCGCGGGTGGCGGCCACCTTGCCGGCCGGTGCGTCGTGCGGCATCAGGATCGTTGCGGGAATGCCGAGGATCTGTGCGGACAGGGCGATCGCCTGGGCGTGGTTGCCCGACGAGTACGCGACTACGCCGGCGCGCCGCTGCCCGTCGTCGAACCGGGACAGCGCGTTGAACGCCCCGCGGAACTTGAATGCGCCCATCCGCTGGAAGTTCTCGCACTTGAAGAACAGCGAGGCGCCGAGCTCCTCGTCGACCCGGCGCGAGGTCAGCACCGGAGTGCGGTGCGCGTGGCCGCGGATGCGCGCGGCCGCCGCCAGGACGTCGGTGTAGGTGGGGGTCATTCGGGCATGATGGACGGTGTGGTCGGAGCGGGCTCCGCACCCGCCCGCGATGGCCTGCAGGGCCGCGATGTGTCGGGCGAGCGCGGCGCGCCCACGACCGAATCGGAGATCTCGACGCTGTCACGCACCAGCGCGAACTCCGCGCGATCGACACCGTCGAGCGCCACCACGATCGAGAAGCGGACGCCGTGGGTGAGTGGATCGTCGAGCTGGTGGCGGGGGTGCCCATGCCCCATGACACACCGGACCCCCCTCGTTCTGAGGTGGGGTCCGGTGTCAGGCGTCAGGGCTCAGTGACTGACGGCGCGACGTCCGTACATCTGCGACACGAGCAGCACGCCGATCGCTGCAACGACGACCTGGACGATCAGTTCGATCCAGTCGATGCCCCTGGTCTCGGTGGCGATGCCCAGTGAACGGGCGATGAATGTTCCGAGGAAGGCGGCAGCAATACCGATGACGATCGTGAGCCAGATGGGGATCGGCTGCTTTCCCGGTACGACCAGTCGACCGAGCAGGCCAATGATCGCACCGACGACGATCGCGGTGATGATGCCCCACACGCTGAACTCCACGGCTCCTCCAGTTGTGAAATCTGGGGTCGCACCCGGCGGCCCGCTTCCGGACAATTCCCGGGTGAAGTCAAGATCATGCACGATCGGGTGATGATGAGGATTTCGTGACCTGATCGTGTCACGACTGGGTCTGGTGGAGGTCCTTTTGCACCGATTGGTTAGCCCGATTGGGCAAGTATCGACGTGTCTGGCCCCGGATCTCTTCCTGAGTGTCACCTCATGATTGCCTGATCGTGCTGCCCGGGTCCGCGCCCGCCGCGAGCTTGTGGCAGGTCACGACACTGACCGGAAGCATGCCGTCGGTGACCGCCACCTCGTCGCGGAGGGGCGCGGCGCCGGTTCCGGGCCCGAGGCGTAGGCGCCCGCGGCGAACGGCGGCAGCATCGACGGCCTGAGCGGTCCTGATCATTCGGGCGTTCCGGAGCTAGCCGTCAACGCTCGGTCGACGGAATCGTAGTGGCCGATAACATCGATTACGCAGGTGACCTGTAAGGCGCGTAGAGCGACACGGCGGCCACCGGCGAGCACGAGGTTGACACAGAGGTCGAGTCCTTCTCTATATCCGTCCAGCAAGACGTCAACGCCTGTGGCGCCGAGGAATGTGACTGCGTCCAGGTCGACGACGATCGTCTGGGCACCTGCGGATAAGGCGTTGGACAGGGCCTCCCGGAGCGCAGGTGCGGTCTGGTTGTCAATGTCCCCATCGGGTCGGAGGACCACACAGCCCAGCTCCGGCACATCAACCGATACCTGCAGCCAGTAAGCGGTCTGGGTCAGCTGGACGCAGTGCAGATCGAGGCGTTTGCAGCTGGTCGCCACATCGGCCAACCCCCGGCGCACCTTCACCAGCATCTCGTTCCGCCGCTGGTAGGAGTGCGCCAGCACCTCCCGCGGATCCTTCGCGCTGGCCAAGGCCTTGTTTGCCTTGACCCGGACCAACGCCAACACCGACCGATACTCACCGGCTCCCACGTCCTTCCACCGACCGGGTCTTGCGGTGGCCGCGTGGTCACGCGCTCTATCACCGGTCCCGGTGTTCGAATACTCGGTCGTCGCCGATACCTGTTCGCCCAGCCGTCGACCCGCTGAAATCTCCGCTTCGACACCCGGCCCGGGTAGGGACCTTCGGGTCTGACAAGACCGCAGAAGGTCCCTACCCGCGGGCCACCAAGCGAGACGAACCTGGCGGAGCACCCGGTTACGCAAGATCGGCCGCGGCGACCGGCGCCACGTCCCTACGACAGATCGCTCTTGCTGGGCGGGTCCTTGTCGGGTGGGCCGGTGACGGCGCGGTGCTCGGGTTGAAGTGAGATCGACGAGACCAGGTCTCGTGCGGGCCGCCGTGCCATCGGCCGGCACATCACCGGGGCTGTGCGCGGCGACGTGGCCGAGCGCTTCGGCGGCCTGATCTGGGGCGCGGCGGGTGGCGAATGAGACTGCAACTGAGACTGAATGACGACGCCGGGCTCACCCCGTTGGGGGCGGCCCGGCGTTTTCGCTGGTCAACTGGCGGAGGATAGGGGATTCGAACCCCTGAGGGCGTAAACCCAACACGCTTTCCAAGCGTGCGCCATAGGCCACTAGGCGAATCCTCCGTGGTCGAGCATAGCCGGTTCGACATGGCGACCTGCGACCGCACTACACTCCATCATGGGCCCCGCGCGGCGCCCATCCTGTGAACTCCCCCAGGGCCGGAAGGCAGCAAGGGTCTACGGGCTCTGGCGGGTGCGCGGGGTCCGCTCATTCCTCCCGCGTTGAGCGAGTCGACGCCACATCGTCGGACCTGTCGGCCAGACTGCGCCATCGTGAGCAGACGCGGTCGCGCCACGCGGCCGACCGCTCCGCATCGGTCGCCATGGCGTTACGGGTACTGGCGCTCCTCGAACTGCTCCCCAGACTCGAACGGCTGCTGCCGTTGCCGGGGGAGAGCCGTCATGGCGGCGCGGTACCCGGGGCGGCGGGAGCGGGTGCTCGCCAAAGGTGCGCGCGTTGCTCGCCAAGGCGGAGTCCACCGAGTTCCCCGCGGAGGCCGAGGCGCTCTCGGACAAGGCGCAGGAGCTGATGAGTCGCTACTCGCTGCATCAGGCGGTCGCCGACCACGAGCGCGGTCGGGCGCCGCAGGCGGCAGGGCGGCGGCTGTGGACGGAGGCGCCGTATGCCGGGGCGAAAGCCCTGCTCGTGCAGCCGGTGGCCGCAGCCAACCGGTGTCGCACGGTGTGGTCGGGGCATCTGGGATTCGTCACGATCGTCGGCGCTGACACCGATCTCGACGTCGTCGAACTGCTCACCTCGTGGCCTACGCCACCCGCATCGGCGAGCGGCTCGATACCGCGAGCGCCGCGATGACAGCGGAGGTCGCGGCCGAAGCGACCACCGAGGTGCGGCAGGACAGCAGGTTGCTACCCGTGCCGGCGGCCCGGAGCCGGGCCGCCGACGAGCTGACGGACCGGCTCTTCCCGGCGATGACGCAACGATCGCTGTCGGCCACCGACGCGGCCGGCTTCCGTGCCGGGCGTGCCGCAGCCGACCTGGCGTTGTCCGACGTCCACGGCTCGATCGCCGGATAGCACCACCCGGCCACGTCCGGTCGGCGCCGGTGGGTAGCCTCGCGCCCGTGGCGCTGGCTCTGTACCGCAAGTACCGCCCGGCGACGTTCGCCGAGGTGGTGGGGCAGGAACACGTCACCGAGCCGCTGAGCACGGCGCTCGCGGCGGGCCGGATCAACCACGCCTACCTGTTCTCGGGGCCCCGCGGCTGCGGCAAGACGTCCAGTGCCCGGATCCTCGCGCGTTCGCTGAACTGTGTGCAGGGCCCCACACCGGAGCCGTGCGGCGTCTGCTCGTCGTGCGTCTCGCTCGCGCCCGGCGGGCCGGGAAACATCGACGTCACCGAACTCGACGCGGCCTCCCACGGCGGTGTGGACGACACCCGCGAGCTGCGTGACCGGGCGTTCTTCGCCCCCGCCGAGTCGCGCTACCGCGTCTTCATCGTCGACGAGGCGCACATGATCACCACGCAGGGCTTCAACGCCCTACTCAAGATCGTGGAGGAGCCGCCGGAACATCTCGTCTTCGTCTTCGCCACCACGGAGCCGGACAAGGTCCTGCCCACCATCCGCTCCCGCACCCACCACTACCCGTTCCGGCTGATTCCGCCCGGCACGTTGCGCAAACTACTGGAACGCATCTGCGCCGACGAGAGCGTGATCGTCGCTCCTGCGGTGTATCCGCTGGTCATCCGGGCCGGCGGCGGGTCGGCGCGCGATTCGCTGTCGGTGCTCGACCAGCTGCTCTCCGGGGCGGGGGACGAGGGTGTCACGTACGAGGGTGCGGTGGCGCTGCTGGGAGTCACCGACGTCACGCTGATCAACGACATCGTCGACGCCCTCGCGGCCGGCGACCGCGCGGTGGTGTTCGAGACCGTGGACCGGCTCGTCGAGGCCGGGCACGACCCCCGCCGGTTCGCCGCCGACCTCCTGCAGCGCCTGCGCGACGTCACCCTCTTGCAGGCCGTGCCCGAGGCGGTCGGCCGGGGGCTTGTCGAGGCGGGCGACGACGAGCTCGCGCGGATGGTCGACCAGGCCGATCGGCTCGGCCCGGCCACGCTCACCCGCTACAGCGAGATCGTGCACACCGGCCTCACCGAGATGCGTGGGGCCACCGCGCCACGGCTGTTGCTGGAACTGCTGTGCGCGCGGATGCTGCTGCCGGCGGCCACCACCGCCGAGCCGGGCCTGCTGGAGCGTCTCGAACGTCTCGAGCGGCGCAACGCCATCGCGTCCGGCCCGCCCTCCGCGGGCGAGTCCGGCGCCGACGACGGGGCGGCCGCCGGTAGATCGCGCTTCCGGCGTCAGAGTGTCGGCGAGGACCAGGTGCCCCCGGCTGCCGGGCCGCCCGCCCCGGCCCCTGAGCCCCCACGTGCCACCGACGACGCTGATCCGTCGCGTCCTGCAGCGCCCGCCGCGGTCGCCCGCCCCGTCGACGCGCAGGCCCGTCCGGCTGCCCCGGCACCGGAGCCGCGCCGGCCGGACGGGCCTGCCCCGGCACCGGAGCCGCGACCCGAGACCCGGACCGAACCGCCGCAGCCGCCCGCGGCGGCCACGCTCGATGCCGCTGCCGTGCGCCGCGCCTGGCCGCAGGTCCTCGCCGCGGCCAAGGACCGCAAGAAGCGCACCGCCGCCCTGCTGGTCAGCGCCACGGTGCGGGCCGTCGAGAACGACACTCTGGTGCTGAGTATCGGCACCGCGCCGCTGGCCCGTCTGCTCTCCGAGCAGAGCAACACCGACGTGATCGCCGAGGCGCTGCACGTGGTGCTCGGGGTTCGCTGGCGGGTGCGGTGCGAGTACGGGGACGGTCCGCCTCCGCCCGCCGCCCGTGACGGCGCCGCGCCGCGCCGCCCGTCGCGTCCGCCGCCGACCCGGCGTTCCACCGCGCCCGATGACGGGGTGCCGCTGCCGCCCGAACCCCCCGACGAAGAGGCCCCGCCCGACCTCGAGGAGTCGATGCTGGCCGAGGCCGACGCCGGCGCGCGGGACGTCCCCGTGGAGCGGCGTGATCCCGAGGAGGCGGCGATCGAACTACTCAGCGCGCAGCTCGGGGCACGGGCCCTCGACCAGCGCTGACGCGCACCGCGCTCAGCGCTCCGCGTCCCACCCTGCACGCTCCGCGTAGGCTCCGCCTTCGTGTCCACCACCCAGGAGCGCACGGACGTCCTTGTCGGGCTCACCGCGAGGCAGGTGGCCGAACGGGTCGCAGCCGGCCGCACGAATGATGTCCCGGCGCACGCGAGTCGCAGCATCGGGGAGATCGTCCGGGCGAACCTGTTCACCCGCTTCAACGCGATCATCGGCGTCCTGTTCGCGG
The DNA here is from genome assembly GCA_046595345.1 of Pseudonocardia sp. Classification (GTDB taxonomy): domain Bacteria; phylum Actinomycetota; class Actinomycetes; order Mycobacteriales; family Pseudonocardiaceae; genus Pseudonocardia. The sequence continues at coordinate 2,901 of JBKJPD010000629.1, read as the reverse complement.
TCATCCTGGTGATCGGGCCGATCCAGGACGGCCTGTTCGGCTTCGTGATCATCATCAACACGTTGATCGGGATCGTCCAGGAGCTGCGGGCCAAGCGCACCCTCGAACGCCTCGCGATCATCGGGGAGGCCCGGCCGCGGGTGCGCCGCGACAGCGAGTCGAGGGAGGTCACCCCGAGCGAGGTGGTGATCGACGATCTGATCGAGCTCGGCCCCGGCGACAAGATCGTCGTGGACGGGACGGTGCTCGCCGCCAACGGCCTGGAGATCGACGAGTCGTTGCTGACGGGGGAGGCCGAGCCGGTCCACAAGCAGCCCGGCGACCGGGTGCTCTCGGGCAGCTTCGTCACCGTCGGCAGCGGCGCACAACAGGCTACGAAGGTGGGTCGTGAGGCCTACGCGGCGAAGCTGGCCGAGGAGGCCAGCCGCTTCACCCTCGTCGACTCCGAGCTGCGCTCGGGGATCAACAAGATCCTGCAGATCATCACCTACCTGCTGGTCCCGGCGGCTGCGCTGATCATCTGGAGCCAGTTCCGCACCGCGGGCACCGATATCGACAACGCCCTGCGCGGCACGGTTGCCGCCCTCGTCCCGATGGTGCCCGAGGGGCTGGTGCTGCTCACGAGTATCGCGTTCGCCGTCGGGGTGGTGCGGCTGGGGCGCCGCCAGTGCCTGGTGCAGGAGCTGCCCGCGATCGAGGGCTTGGCCCGCGTCGACGTGGTGTGTGCCGACAAGACGGGCACGCTGACCGAGAACGGCATGCGCCTGTCGCGCGTGCAGCCGTTCGGAGCCTTCCCCGAGGACGCCCTGCGCCGGGTGCTCGGTGCTCTGGGCGTCGCGGACCCGCGCCCGAACTCGAGCCTGGTCGCCGTCGCCGAGCAGTGCCCCAGCCCCGGCTGGACGGCCACGGCGACGGCCCCGTTCTCCTCGGCACGCAAGTGGAGTGGCGCGAGCTTCGTCGGCCCGAATCCCGGCGACGGCGGTGACTGGGTGCTCGGCGCCGCCGATGTCCTGCTCCCGGACGGCAGCGCGGAGCGGGCCGAGGCCGAGCGGATCGGGGCCGGCGGCCTGCGGGTGCTGCTGCTCGGACGCACGGACCGCACGGTCGACGCCGAGGACCTCGGCACGGTGGAGCCGGCTGCGCTCGTCGTCCTCGAACAGCGCGTACGTCCGGAGGCCGCGGGCACGCTGGCGTACTTCGCCGCGCAGGACGTCGCGGTCAAGGTGATCTCCGGGGACAACGCGGTATCGGTGGGCGCGGTCGCGGCATCGCTGAACCTGCCCGGCGCCGGCGCCCCCGTCGATGCCAGGGAGCTGCCGGATTCGCGCGAGGAACTGGCCGACGCGCTGGAGCGCAGCACCGTCTTCGGGCGCGTGACTCCGACGCAGAAGCGGGAGATGGTCGGCGCCCTGCAGTCGCGCGGGCACACCGTGGCGATGACCGGCGACGGGGTGAACGACGTGCTCGCGCTCAAGGACGCCGACATCGGTGTGGCGATGGGCTCGGGCAGCCCGGCCACCCGCGCCGTCGCTCAGATCGTGCTGCTGGACAACTCCTTCGCGACGCTGCCCTACGTCGTCGCGGAGGGCCGTCGGGTGATCGGCAACATCGAGAGGGTCGCGAACCTGTTCCTCACCAAGACCGTCTACTCGGTCCTGCTCGCCATCGCGATCGGCGCGATCGGGGTGCCGTACCCGTTCCTGCCGCGGCACCTCACGCTGATCGGCTCGCTGACGATCGGGATCCCGGCGTTCTTCCTCGCGCTGGCGCCCAACACAGAGCGGGCGCGCACCGGGTTCGTGCGACGGGTGCTGCGGCTTGCGAACCCGGCGGGCGTCATCGCGGGCATGGCCACGTTCGTCACCTACCTGCTGGTCCGGACGGACTCCTCGGCAACGGCGATCCAGCAGAGCACCGCGGCGGTGGTGGCGCTGTACCTGGTGGCGATGTGGGTGTTGCTGGTCGTGGCCCGGCCGCTGGCGTGGTGGAAGGTCGGGATGGTCGCCGCGTCGCTGTCGGGGTTCGGCTACGCCCTGTTCCTGCCGATCTTCTTCGGCCAGGAGTTCTGGCAGCTCGACCCCGGCCACACCCCGACGATGCTGACGGCGCTCACGGTGGCGGCGGTGGCCGCGGCACTGGTGGAGTTGGCGACCTGGTTGGTGAACCGATCAGCTCCGCGCCAGAAAGGCCAGGATCCCCGTCGCGATGGCGGCGGCGTAGCGCTCCCGTCCCTGCGGTGACGAGACGAGCGCGGCCTCGGCCGGGTTGCGCATGTTGGCGCACTCGACGAGCGCGGCGGGCCGGGTGGCGAAGTTGAGGCCCGCGAGGTCGGGGCGGGAGTTGAGGCCGTCGCGTCCGATGTAGTCGGCGTCCGGGAAGCCGCCCGCTCGCATCGCGTCGCGCAGGGCCACGGCGAGCACCCCGGCGGGCCCCTCCTGTGCCGGATTGAGCGGCGGGTCCGACATCGCCACGTGGAAGCCACTGTTGCGGGCGGCCGAACCGTCGGCATGGATCGACACCACCGCGTCGGCGCCTGCTTGTTCCCCGGCGCGGCCGCGATCGTCGACGCAGGGTCCGACGCCACGGTCGTCGGGGCGGGTGCGGACGACACGGACCCCGGCGGCGGTGAGCCGCTGCTCGACGCGGCTGGCCACGTCGAAGGTGAAGGCGTGCTCGGGATAGCCGGCGTCGGTTGCCGTGCCGGTGGTGTTGCAGGGCTTCGTGCCGCCCCGCCCGTCGGGCACCTCGCGGTTGATCACCGCGGGGTTGTCGCCGTTGCGGCCGTTGTGTCCGGCGTCGAGTACGACCACCGGCGCGTCGGGGGGAGCGGGCGGCGGGGCCACCGACGGAGGAGGCGGGGGTGCGGCAGGTGGTGCCGGTGCGCAACCGCCGAGCGTGGCG
>JBKJPD010000541.1:0-8854 GCA_046595345.1 Pseudonocardia sp. | reverse complement strand
TGGCGATCCGGCCGTCCTTTCCGGCCTCCCCGATCTTGGCGCCGGTCTCCTCGACGAGCGGCGCGGCGGCCGGGGAGCCCTCAGCCGTCTCGATGGAGATGATCGGTACCCCGACCGCCACGATCTGGCCGGGCTCCACCAGGAGCGCCCCGACCGTGCCGGCGTACGGACACGGCAGCTCGACGGCGGCCTTCGCCGTCTCGATCTCACAGATGATCTGATTGACGATGACGGTGTCGCCGGGGGCGACGTTCCAGGTGATGACCTCAGCCTCGGTCAGGCCCTCGCCGACGTCGGGCATGGCGAACTCACGCAACATGCCTCTCACCAGGCCATCGAGCGGTCGACGGCGTCCAGCACCCGGTCGAGGTCGGGGAGGAAGTCGTCCTCGCACTTCGACGGCGGGTAAGGGGTGTCGAACCCCGTCACGCGCAGCACCGGCGCCTGCAGGGAGTGGAAACAGTGCTCCTGCACGCGCGCGGCGACCTCGGCGGCCACCGAGACCTCCGACGGCGCCTCAGCGACGACGACGAGCCGGCCGGTGCGGCGGACCGAGGAGAAGACCGGGCCCAGGTCCAGCGGGGACAGCGTGCGCAGGTCGATCACCTCGATGTCGCGGCCGTCGGCTTCGGCGGCGGCGGCGGCCTCCAGGCAGGTCTTGAGTACCGGTCCGTACCCGACAAGCGTCAGGGTGGAGCCCGGACGCACCACGCGCGAGGCGAACAGCGGCGTGACCGAGTCGTTCTCGAGGTCGAGCTCGGCCTTCTCCCAGTACCGCCGCTTCGGTTCGAAGAAGATCACCGGGTCGTCACAGGCGATCGCTTGCTGGATCATCCAGTAGGCGTCGACCGGATTCGAGCATGCGACCACCTTGAGGCCCGCGACGTGCGCGAACAGCGCCTCCGGCGACTCGCTGTGGTGCTCCACGGCGCCGATGCCCCCGCCGAACGGGATGCGCACGACCACCGGCATCTTCACCCGGCCCTGCGAGCGGAAGTGCAGCTTCGCGAGCTGAGAGACGATCTGGTCGTAGCCGGGGAACACGAAGCCGTCGAACTGGATCTCGCACACCGGCCGGAACCCGCGGATCGCAAGCCCCACCGCGGTGCCGATGATGCCGCTCTCGGCGAGCGGTGTGTCGAGCACACGCTGTTCGCCGAAGTCCTTCTGCAGCCCGTCGGTGACGCGGAAGACGCCACCGAGCTTGCCGACGTCCTCACCCATGATCAGGACCTTGGGGTCGCGCTCCATGGCGGCGCGCAGCCCGTCGTTGAGGGCCTTCGCCATCGTGATCGTGGCCATCACCGATCACCTCGGCGATCGGGACGCGGGAACGACATAGGTGATCTCCTTGTCATGTCGCGGCCCGATCGGCGCTGGTGGCGCCAGTGGGCCGTCGGCACGCGTACGCGGGGGGTTGTCCACGTCAGCGTGGGCACCATCTTGGCACGGCGCGCGGATCGAAGAGGAGGACAGATCCGGACAATGGACCTCGTGATCGCGCCGCGCTGCCAGCGCCGACGGAGGCCCGTCACGGCGGACCCCCTGATCATCGACCAGTGGAGCCGGGGACCGCGACCGCCCCGCTCAGGGCGAGACGAATGATTCGTGGTAGGCCAGGAACGCCTCACGCTGGGCGTCGACCGTCGGTGATCCCTCGGCGTAGACCTGCGAGAACATCCGGTCCGGTGCAGGCGCGGGCATGTCGATGCAGAACTGCCGGAAGCGGGTGGCGAGCTCGTCGGACTCGACCTGGATACCGTCGAAGTACTCTTGGCCGACGCCGTGCTCCCGCACGAGGTTGACGCGCACCCGCTCGATCGGGTCCTTGAGCTTCCACAGTTCGAGCTCGTCCGCGAGCCGGTAGCGGGTGGGGTCGTCGGAGGTGGTGTGGGCGTCCATCCGGTAGGTGAACGCCTCGATCAGCACCGGGCCGTTGCCCGTGCGGCACTCCTCCAGCGCCCACCGGGAGACGGCCAGGCAGGCGAGCACGTCGTTGCCGTCGACACGGATGCCGGGGAACCCGTAGCCGGCAGCGCGCCTGTAGAGCGGCACGCGGGTCTGGCGCTCGGTGGGCTCGGAGATGGCCCACTGGTTGTTCTGGCAGTAGAAGACGACCGGTGCGTCGTAGACCGCCGCCCACACGAAGCCCTCATGGACGTCGCCCTGGCTGGTGGCGCCGTCGCCGAAGAAGCACATGGTTGCCTCGTCAGCGCTCTCTCCCCGCCCACCCCCGCCGACCTTCCCTTCGAACTTCTGGCCCATCGCGTAACCGGTGGCGTTGAGGCACTGGTTGCCGATGACGATCGTGTAGAGGTGGAAGCCCTTGGCAAGTGGATCCCAGCTGCCGTGGTCGGTGCCGCGGAAGATGCCGAGCAGGTCGGTGGGATCCACCCCGCGCGCCCACGCGACACCGTGCTCGCGGTAGGACGGGAACGCCATGTCCTGCTTCTGGAGAGCGCGCCCGGCGCCGATCTGCGCGGCCTCCTGACCGAGCAGCGGCACCCAGATCCCGAGCTGCCCCTGGCGCTGCAGCGCGTTGCCCTCCCGGTCGAAGCGGCGCACCAGCACCATGTCGCGGTAGAGCGCCTGCAACGCCTCGAGATCGACGTCGGCGGCGTAGCGGTCGAAACGCTCATCGGGCACGCGTACGCCCTCTGGCGTGAGGAGCTGGACGAGATCGGCACCGCCCTCGTCGGTGCCCTTCAGCCCTGCAAGGACGTGCGCGCGGTCGGGCCTCGACTCGGGGGCGTTGGACGTGGCGGGCGTCCAGGATCGCGGGACGGACACGGGTACCTCCTCGTGCGCATGGACCCACAGCCGGTTCGTGGCGGCGCGGGACGGGGCGGGCCGGGACGTGGGGTCCTGGTGAGGACGTCCACGCACCGACGTTCGCCTGCATCGTGGCACGAGCGGACGGATTCGTACCACCAGCGGAACGCCCGGCACGAGGCGTACCGCCCGGTTGATCTAGTCCTTCGGTGTACCGGGCCGGTCCGACGGCGCCTGCCCGTAGCCGGTGGTCGCACCCAGCGTGCCGGTCTGGCCAGGGGAGTGCCCGTTGCCGGTGGGGCCGAAGCCGGGGGTCGGGCGGATACCGGCGGCACCCTTGACCTTGTGCGCGGCGCCGCTGATCTGGCCGGAGTACTTGCCCTTCGTCTGCTTGTCGACGAAGGCGGCGGCCTGGTCGAGGTACTTGCCGGCCTTGTCCGGGTTCTTCTTCGCATAGCGGCGGGCGGCCTCGGCGGCGGCGGCGAGCGCGGCCAGCTTCTTGAACAGGGGCATTTCGGTCCTCCGTCGTGTGTTTCTCACCGGTGCAATGTGCGCACTGTGTAGAACGTGCGCACGGTGACCTGCGGTTCCGAGCTACCCACACTAGCCTCACACATCACAGGTCCAGTCGGGTGAATCACTCCAAGTGACGTCATTCAATGGTGACCCGCTTTCGAGGGACCGTCCACAGAGATGGTGGCACCATCCGGAGGTACTCGACAGCATTCCGGAGACGGGCCGATGCTGCTGACCCGTCGACAGCGCACGCGAGCGTGGCATGGCGCCCAGTACGTGCTCGCGCTCGCGCTCGTACTGCTGGTCGCGTTCGCCGCCGACTGGGGCCGGATCGGCCGCGCGTTCTTCGACCTGGAGGTCGCCGGGAACCTCTTCCCGGATGTCATCGTGGTGGCGCTGCGCAACACGATCGTCTTCACCGCGCTCGGTTTCGGATTCGGCTTCGCGCTCGGGCTGGTCCTCGCGCTGATGCGGTTGTCCTCGGTGCGGGCCTATCGCCTGGTCGCGGGCGTCTACATCGAGTTCTTCCGCGGCCTGCCCGCACTGCTGGTGTTCATCGCCGTCGGAGTGGGCGTGCCGCTGGCATTCGACACGATCCTCGACCGCAACATCTCGATCATGCTCGCACTCGGCATCGTCGGGGCGGCCTACATCTCGGAGACGATCCGGGCCGGCATCCAGGCCGTGCCGAGCGGACAGGTGGAGGCGGCCCGCTCGCTCGGCATGCCCCCCGTCACCGCGATGGTCTTCATCGTGATCCCACAGGCGTTCCGGATCGTGCTGCCCCCGTTGACGAACGAGCTGATCCTGCTGACGAAGGACTCCTCGCTCGCGTTCCTGCTCGGCACGACACTGGCCCAGCAGGAACTCGCCCAGTTCGGTCGGGCCGCGCTGAACCAGGAGCGCAGCCTCACACCGCTGCTCGTGGTCGGACTCTGCTACCTGATCATCACGATCCCACTCTCGTACCTCGCGCGGCGCCTCGAGCGCCGCTATGGCGCCATGCCGCAGGGCGCGGAAGTATGAACGAGGCGGTCGTCCGGATCACCGGGCTGCACAAGTCGTTCGGGTCGACCGCCGTGCTGAGAGGCATCGATATGGAGGTCGCCCGCGGCGAGGTCGTGTGCATCATCGGGCCGTCGGGTTCGGGCAAGTCGACGCTGCTGCGCTGCGTGAACCTGCTGGAGATACCGACCAGCGGCAGGGTCACCGTCGACGGTCACGAGATGACCGACCCCGACTGCGACATCGATGCCGCTCGCCGCAGCACCGGGATGGTCTTCCAACAGTTCAACCTGTTCAGTCATCTCACTGTGCTGGACAACCTGACGATCGCCCAGCGACGCGTGCTGCGCCGCAGCCGGGACGACGCCGAGGCGACCGCGCGGACGAACCTGGCGAGGGTCGGGATGGCCGATCGGGAGAGCGCCCGACCCGGCCAGCTCTCAGGCGGGCAGCAGCAGCGGGTCGCGATCGCCAGGGCGCTGTCGATGGAACCGTCGGTGATGCTGTTCGACGAACCCACGTCCTCGCTGGACCCTGAGCTTGTCGGCGACGTGCTCGACGTGATGCGTGGTCTGGCCGAGGACGGCATGACGATGCTCGTAGTGACGCACGAGATCCAGTTCGCCCGTGAGGTGTCGGACCGGGTGCTTTTCCTCGACGACGGCGTGATCGTCGAGCAGGGCCCGCCGGCGGTTGTGATCGGCGCCCCACAACAGGAACGCACCCGCGCGTTCCTGTCCCGGGTGCGGCGTGATCACACGTCGGTCCGGACGGAAACCGAGCCCCGTCCCCGAGGCTGATGCCGATCGAGGACCGTGGAGGCCGGGACACCCCGCGACCTGCTGGGCGCCGCGACGCGCGCGATCGGTGCTCTGCGGCACCGGCCGCGGTGGGGCAGCCAGAGGCTGAGCCGCCCCGGGCTGCCCACCAGCGAACTACTTGGCCAGGAAGGCCAGCAGCGCGTCGTTGAACTGCTCCGGGTGGGTGGCGTTGATGGCGTGCGGGCCACCCTCGATCAGGACGAGTTCGGCACCGGCGATGAGCTCGGCCGATCGCTTGCCACTGACCTCGAAGGGCACCACGGCGTCGGAGTCGCCGTGGATCACCAGGGTCGGGACGGTGATCTTGGCGATGTCGTCGCGGAAGTCGGTTCGGCCGAACGCGCCGACGCAGTCGAGCGTGCCCTTCGGCGACGCGTCGGCGGCGATCGCCTTGGCGTAGAGCCGCTGGTCCTCGCTGACGAGGAGCTTGTCGCCCGCCGAGAAGAAAGACGTGGTGAACGCGTCCAGGAACGCGAGCCGGTCGCCGGTGATTCCGCCCTCGAACCCGGCGATCACGGCGTCGTCGAGGCCGCCGTCGGGGTTGTCGGCGCTCTTGAACAGGAACGGCGGGACGGCCGACGCGAGCACCGCGCGGGAGACGCGGTCCGTGCCGTAGGTGGCGAGGTAGCGGACGACCTCCCCGCCACCCATCGAGAACCCGACCAGCGTGGCGTCGGTGACATCGAGGTGGTCGAGGAGGACCTTGAGGTCGGCGGCGAAGGTGTCGTAGTCGTAGCCGTTCCACGGCTGCGACGACTTGCCGAACCCGCGGCGGTCGTAGCTGATGACGCGGTAGCCGGCCTCGACGAGGGCGGGCACCTGGTTCTCCCAGGAACGCCCCGACAACGGCCAGCCGTGGATCAGTACGACCGGGCGGCCCGCGCCGTGGTCCTCGTAGTACAGCTCGATCGGGGCCGAGTTCTCGGTGCCGACAGTGATCGTGGCCATGCGTGGTTCCCTCCGCGAAAAATAAGTTGTGCGCAACTGAGCGCACTTTCGCTTGGGTAACCAGTTTTGCCGCGTACTAACCGGGATGAGCCCGATGTCAGGACCCCGGGTCATCCGTGGGCGCCGCGGGTGAGAGCGTGCACCGGGGCACGGTGCTACGCCCGAGGCAGCCGGCCCATCAGGAAGAACTCGGGGTTCGGGCGCAGGGCGGTCAGGTGCGCGAGCCGGTTGGACATCGCGAACAATGCGGTGATCGCGCCGACGTCCCAGATCTCGTCCTCGGTGAGCCCGGCAAGCCGGGCATCGTCGAGCTCGGCCTCGCCGAGAGCGGAGGAGTCCATCGCGATCAGCAGCGCGAGGTCGACGATCGCGCGTTCCCGTGGGCTCAGCTCCACGCCCCACGGGTTCGTCGCCACGCGGTCGGCGATCTCGGTGTCCTTGGCCCGCACCCGCAGGATGGCGCCGTGGGCCACCACGCAGTACGTGCAGTTGTTGGCCCCCGAGGTCGCGACGACGACCAGCTCGCGCTCCGCCTTGCTGAGCCCGCCGTTTCCTGGATTCTCCGGGGGGTCCATCAGCGCATCGTGGTAGTCCAGGAATGCCCGCAGCTCCGCGGGCCGCCGCGCCAGCGCCCGGAACACGTTGGGCACGAAGCCCGACTTCTCGGCGATCACACCGATCCGCACCCGAAGATCCTCGGGCATGTCCTCCAGCTCGACGTGCCCGAACCGGCTCACCTGATGGTCGCTCATGATGCGCGACGCTACCGGTCTCAGCTACCCGCCCGGCCCACCGCCGCGGCCCCGCCGACCGGGCTCGCGGCCGAGCGCTGCGGCCCCGCGAACCGCACGACCCGCCCACCCGACGCGGACCGGCCGCGGATCACCAGCGCCGCCGTGCCCCGCAGGACACTGAGCAGGGACGGGGAGGCCTTGGCGGGGTCCCCCGGCTCGATCGCGGCGATCATCCGCGGGGCTACGGCGGCCAGCAGGAGCCGCTCGACACCGAGCCCGGCGGACCCGAGGACCAGCACCACGTCGGCGCTGTCGGACGCCGGCATCGCGGTCAGCAGCGCGTCGGTGGTGATGAAGCACGCCAGGCCGATCCCGCCAGGCTCCGCCCAGGCCTCCGCCAGCCGCGGCGAACCCGTCGCCAGCCTGCGCAGCAGCGCGATGCGCCGGGCCTCGTCCAGCGCCTCACGGCGGGCCGCGTCCAACGCGTCGAGCGCGACGCGGTACGCGTCCACGTCATGGGCGCGCAGCGCGTCGACGGCGAGGGTGTGCTCGGGGGCGGTCGTCGCGACCGGCGACCGGCCCGCCAACTCGTCGGCCGTGCGATCGAGCAAGCTGCTCGCCTCGGCGGGCGAGCCGCGCTCCGCGTAGTCCACAACTGCCCGGGCGACCTGCTCGGCTGTCTCGACGTCCGGCACCGACAGCGGCGAGTCCGCGGCGATGAACAGTACGTCGTGCCGGAGCGCGCTCACCGAGCGCGCCGCGGCACCGACCTTGACCAGGCCCTCGGTGAGCCCGGCCAGCTCGTTCTCGTCTCGCGGTACGGGGAGGCCGATCTCGGCACATCCGGCGTCGACATCAGCGAGGCGCTCGCCGAGGTCGAGATGATCGATCACGAGTCCGATCTCGATCTCGGATTCGGGCACCCGGCCGTCGACGCGGAAGAACTCCAGCACCGGCGTCACCTCACGCTGGTTGCCCGACCGGAAGTACGGCCGCGCTCGGCCACCCCCGTCGAGGAACTCGCGGTAGCGCCGCAGGGTGTCGATGGCGTCGGCCGGGGGCGAGCCGGTGACCGTGACCGGTGGCGCGCTGCGCGCCCGGTCCAGCGCGGCCATGGCCTGTGTGGTGTCCTCCCGCATCCGGTCGAAAGCCGGCCGGTGACGGCTGTAGACCAGCGCGGACAGCAGGCCCCATGCCCACTCGTGGTCGGCCCGCGGGTGCAGGGCATCGAGTGACCTCTCGACGCAGCGCGCCACCGACACGACCGCCTCCCGGCGTTCCGGATCGAGACCGGTGAGCAGCGCGGGCACCATGCTCGCGGCAACGCCCTCGACCGCCGAGGGTGTGGCACGGGCGCACATCCACGCCACATCGTCGCCGGACGGGAGCGCTGTCTCCGGCGGCAGCCGCTGGTCGGCACGGGCCCGGCGAGCTGGGGTGGATGTGGCGAGAAGCCTCCGGAGCTCGCGGAGATCGCCGCCCTCCATAGCCGGCAGCCGGTCGAGCACGCGGTTCCCGATGCCGGGACCCAGGGCCTCCCGGACGACTTTGAGCCGGGCAGGCGTGGAGCCCGTGACGACGACGCGCCTGCCGTCGGCCAGCAGCGCCGAGACGGCGCCCGCCACGGCGGCGGCGTCGAAATCCTCCAGGACGACCAGCGCATGCCCACTCATCGCGGCGACCACGGACGACGGACCCTCGGACGGGTGCCGCGGCGGCGGGGGCAGCTCTGATTCCGATGCCGCAAGTGCCTCCGCAAGCCGCCGAAGGCCCGGGGGCGGGTTGCCGGCCGAGATCGCCCGCCGGATCTGGATGTGGGCCGCCGCTGTGGGCCGATCCGATCCGGACGCCGCGAGCCGGTCGACGAATACGGCCAGGTCGCCGTCCTCGCCACTCGCAGCGCTGTTCTCGGCAGCCGTCGCTGTTCCGACGTCCAACACGTGGGTCACCTCCGCCTGCACCGACGCCGGCCGGCGTCGGTCACCCTTCGTATCACGGGCGCCAGCAGGATGTTGCACCCCGATCGTGTTCGGTGGCAACTGTTTCGCGGTGGCGCTG
>JBKJPD010000308.1:0-3717 GCA_046595345.1 Pseudonocardia sp. | reverse complement strand
CGCTCAGCGGCGCCTCGTCCTCGATCTGGATCGACCAGGGTGGTTCGAACACTGCGGTGAGCAGGAAGGCGTCGCGGGCTCGCGGCCCGTCGAGGAGCCCGGTGAGCGCATCCATGGATGAGACGATGGCATATGTAGATGTGCCGATCAACCATGGATTCATCTCGCACTGGGCTCACAGACTTGTCCCATGACGACGACACTGACCACCAGCGGGACCGGTAGGACCGGTCGGCGGGTGGCTGAGCTGCTGACCAACCTGGACCACCCCATCAGGATCGGCTCCCGATCCGGGTCCCATCCGTTCGACTGGGACGACGAGAGCACCTGGAAGCCCGCACTTGAAGGGTGCGACTCGGCCCACCTCGCCTACGCGCCCGACCTCGCCTTCCCCGGCGCCGCCGAGCTCGTCGGCCGATTCGCGGTGCGCGAGATCGGCGAGGCCACCGGTCGTGCCATCCGCTTCGAAAAGGTCCCCGCATCTCGGTTCGCGGCCAGCCTCCACGACGCCGGCATGCCGCTGAAGGAGGCACACAGCCTGGCGGAGCTGTTCACCGAGGTGCTGGACGGCCACAACGCCCACCAGTGCGACGGGGTGCGCCGGGCGCTGGCCCGCGAACCCCGCGGTTACGGTGACTACGTGCGCCGTACTGCCGAGACGGGTGTCTGGGGTGGGTGAGTACGTCGCCCTCGGAGCCCGCATCAGCGCGGGCCTGCTCGCGGGGCTCTACTTCGCGTTCGCTGTGGCGGTCATGCCGGCGCTGTACGGGCTGGGGGATGCCGCGTTCGTGGAAACGATGAAGCGGATCAACGTCTCGATCGTGAACACGGTCTTCCTCCTGGTCTTCTTCGCTGCTCCCCTGCTTGCCACTGCGACAGCCATGCTGGTCCGCTCGCCGGTCGTCTACACCGCGGCAGCTCTGGGTGTGATCACCCTGATGATCACGGTGTTGTTCAACGTCCCACTCAACGACAAGCTGGCCACGGGCGGATCGCGTGCTGACTTGGAGAACCGGTGGGTGCTGTTCAACGGCCTGCGCACCCTTACCGGCATCGGAAGCTTCCTGTGTCTGCTGCTCTCTCGCTCGACAGTCCACTGACCACCGGTGAGAGCGGCGCCCGTGCGCCGACCACTTCACCTACATACAGGCTGGAACCAGGCTCATGAGCATCGCGTTCGTGCTCATCACCTTGGTGGTGGTGGTTACACCAGGCACCGGCGCCCGCTACACGATCACGGCGGGTCTCTCCAGAGGTACTCGCGCGAGCCGGTCGCCGCGGCCGGGTGAACCCTCGGCATCGTTCCGCACACGGCCGCAGCCATCACCGGCTCGGCCGCCGTGCTGAACGCCAGCGCTGCGGCATTCCAGACTCTGAAGTGTGTCGGTGTCGCCTGCTTCCTCTTCCTGTCCTGGCAGACCTGGCGCGACAAGACGCCACCGACCGTGGAGGAGGATGCCGGACCATGATTGAACTGGCGGGTGGTTCGTACTGCGGTTCTGGCTGCCTACGCCCAACTCGAAGACGAAAGCCTCGCCGCGCTCCCGGGCGTTGAGCGACTCAACTCCACGGTCGTGCTGCTGGAATCCGACCTGATCCTGGCCGAGCAGGTCATCACCGCCGATGAGCAGTTCGACGTGCTGCGCAACCGGTGCGAGGAGCAGGCATTCCGGTTGTTGTCGTTGCAGGCCCCGTCGCGCGCGACCTGCGGCTGGTGGTGACCGCGATCCAGGCCGCGGAGAAGATCGAGCGCATGGGGGATCTGGCCTGCCACATCGCCGAGACCGCCCGGCCGGCGCCCGGGCTGCGGAGCACTACGCCGGACAGGTCGGCGCTGATGACCGGATCGATGTGATGCACCGCGAGATCCTCACCGAGGTCCACCAGCCCGCCGCGGGGTTCACTGTGCGGGACGGCGCGGATGTGGCATTGCTGGCCCGGTTCTTCGAACGCTTCGTCGACCAGGCGGTGTCGGTGACCCGGCGGCTGGACTACATCGTGACCGGAGCGGTGCCGGGCCGACCGACCTGAGTGGGGAGCGCCGGATCCTGGGGGCGACGGCCCTCGCGGTGGCTGGTCGTTGCTCAGCGGTGGACCGGCTCAATACTCGGTGTGGGCACGGATGTCGTGCTGGTAGGCCTGGTAGAGACGGGCCGAGCCGAGCCTGCGGGTCGGCGACGGCCACAGGATCGGGAGCAGCGACATCAGCATCCGCATGTCCCCGCTGAACTCGATGACCCCGGAACTGAACAGCGCGTTCGCGTCGAGCTCACCCTTCTGGACACCGACGGAATCGGCGTGGCCCATTGTGAGGACGACGTCAGGATCGTCGAGCACACCGAGCGCCGCGGAGACGATCCGGCCATCCTCGAAGAGAACGTGGTAGGCGATATTCTGTCCGCCCGGCTCGACCGATCGGATCACGTACTGGATTCGGGCCGTGGCTCCGGGGCGTTCCGGCAAGTCGGCAGCGAGCCTTCGACACTCGTCGAACCACTCCTGGGTCAGGTACATGGCCATGCCGTCCTCCTCGCCATCACGCGGCCGCACCGGCCGGATGCCGCACTACCCAACTGTCACCGAGAGGGTCGCAAGATCTCGAATAGTTCCGATCCGAAGCATCGATGTCAACACCGGGCAAGGTGACCTCGACGTGCAGGGGGAAGCCCGTAACGTTCGAACGGCACGGCGGCGCCGTGGGTGATCGAGCAGGTGTAGGAACCGCGATGATCACCGGCGCTGCCATGTCCGCCGACACCATCGTCAGCGTGTCACCGCTCCGACACGCCGCTCGGCGCGACCTTGCCGGGCCCCTGGTCAGGAGGGGACTACCTCAGCTTTTTACTTCGGTTCAGTACTATTGACATGTGTACAGTCGGAAGCAAGAGTAAGCCGTGCTGCATGGGTCCGTCGTGGGCCCTCGATCGGCAACGACCTCAAGGCGGAGTGATCACATGGCGGACAACGAGACCCTCTACGACCGGCTGGGCGGCACCTACGGCATCGCGGGTGCGGTCGACGTACTCGTCGACCGGCTCTTCGCGAACGTCGCGGTGAACGCCAACGAGGCGGTGCACGCCCATCACGGGGTCGCCGCGAACGCGCCGGGCTACAAGTTCCTGGTCATGCGTGGTCGATCGAGGCGGCCGGCGGGCCGAAGTGCTACCCGGGCCTGGACATGGTGAAGGCCCACGACACGCTCGGCATCAGCGAGGACAACTTCAACGCTGTTGCCTTCGAGATCGCCGCCACCCTGAACTTCCTCGGTGTGCCCGCGGCCGAGCACAAGGAGTTCATGGGGATCATCGAGAGCCACCGCCCGCAGGTGGTCGCCGCGACTGCCTGACCGACGCTCACTGCGTGGGTGGCGGCCCCCGCCGCACCGTTGGTGACACATCCGGGCTCCGGCAACCCCCACACCTGCTGCACCAACTGTGCACGGGTGAACACCCGGCCCGGGTGATCACGAGGGAGCAGCTCGCGGCGCGAGGTCCACGCCGCGAGCATCCGTTCCAGCCCGACCCCCTCCCGCAACATCGCCCCGACGCGGCCATCGGCGATGTCGGGGCGAGCATGATGGTGAGGAGCTCGTCGAGCAGGGGCCGCGACCTATCGGCGATTGGCTGCCGCGGAGCAGGCCGCGTACTTGCCTTTCTGGGCATTTGGTTGGGTTCGCGCCGCCGGGGGACAGGACCTACAGGCCGGGTCTCACAGCAG
>JBKJPD010000311.1:0-5691 GCA_046595345.1 Pseudonocardia sp. | reverse complement strand
GCGGGAACGAGCGCGTCGGCGGGCGGCACCGTGCACGTCGAACTCGACATGTCCGGCGCCATCGACGTCGTGGCCGAGCGCGCCCGGCTGGGTCGCGACCTCGCCACCGCGCAGAAGGAGCTCGACCAGGCCGACAAGAAGCTGGGCAACCCGAAGTTCGTCGACAAGGCCCCGGCCGAGGTCGTCGACGGGATCCGGGCCCGGCGCGCGGCCGCCGCCGCCGAGATCGAGCGGATCGGGGCCCGGCTCGCGGCCCTCCCGGCGTGACCGGCCCCGAGGGAGAGGGCGAGATCCCCGCCCCCGAGCCTCGCGACATTGAAGATGGGCTGATCTCGCACGTCCTCGACGCGATCCGCGGCGGCGACAGCCCCGACGTGGTGCCCGCGACGTCCTCGGTCGTGGGGTTCGCGGAGTTCCTCGCCGTCGACGCGGTGCTCGACCAGCGCTGGCCCGAGACCGTCATGGAGCCCTCGACCGAGCGGATCGCCGCACTGGTCGACGCGCTCGGTGACCCGCACCGCGGCTACCCCGTCGTGCACCTGACCGGCACCAACGGCAAGACCTCCACGGCCAGGATGATCGACGCGATCCTCACCGAGATCGGGTTGCGGACCGGGCGCTACACCAGCCCGCACCTGCAGCGCGCCACCGAACGCATCAACATCGACAACCGGCCGATCACCCCGGAGCGCTACGTCGAGATCTACCGCGACGTCGCCCCGTTCGTGGAGATCGTCGACGCGACACACGGGGCACTGTCCAAGTTCGAGGTCCTCACGGCGATGGGTTTCGCCGCCTTCGCCGACGCGCCGGTCGAGGCGGGCATCGTGGAGGTCGGCCTCGGCGGGCGCTGGGACGCCACCAACGTCGTCGACGCACACGTCGCGGTGATCACCCCGATCGGGCTCGACCACGCGGAGTTCCTCGGCGCCGACGTACTGGGCATCGCGCGGGAGAAGGCCGGGATCATCAAGGCGGGGTCGGTAGCGGTGCTCGCGGCGCAGGACAAAGCCGTGGCCGAGGTGCTGCTGGAGCGCTGCGTCGAGGTGGGCGCGCAGGTGGCCCGGGAGGGCGTTGAGTTCGGGGTCAAGGACCGCGAGATCGCGGTGGGCGGGCAGCGGATCACGCTGCAGGGCCTCGGCGGCGTCATCGACGACATCTTCCTGCCGCTGCACGGCGAGCACCAGGCGTCCAACGCCGCGCTCGCCCTGGCGGCTGCGGAGGCGCTGATCGGCGCCGGGCCCCGCCAGCCCATCGACCCCGATGCGGTTCGTGCGGCGTTCGCCGGGGTGCAGTCCCCCGGCCGCCTGGAGCGGCTGGCGGCGGGCCATGGCGGGCCGACGGTGCTGGCCGACGCGGCGCACAACCCGCACGGCGCCCGTGCGCTCGCCGCGGCGCTGACCACGGAGTTCCGCTTCGCCAGCCTGATCGGCGTGCTCGGCATCATGCAGGGCAAGGACGCACGCGGGATACTGACCGAGCTCGAACCGGTGTTGCAGGAGGTCGTCATCACGGCCAACTCCTCGCCCCGGGCGATGGACCCCGACGAGCTCGGCGCGCTCGCCACCGAGGTGTTCGGATCCGACCGGGTGAGTGTCGAACCGAACCTCGCGCGGGCCGTCGAGCAGGCGGGGGAACTGGCCGAGGAGGGTGGCGAATCCGGCGTCGGGGTCATCGTCAGCGGCTCGGTGGTGACCGTGGGGGAGGCCCGCACACTGTTCGGAAAGGAGCCCACGTGACCGAGCCTGCGAGGTCGCCATTCACCGTGGTGTCGACGATCGCGGTATCGACCAGCGAAGGCGAGCGGAGCCCGTGACCGCGCCCGATCCCATGAAGGGGATCCGTGGGGTGTTCGCGATGACGCTCGTGCTCGAGTCGATCGTCGTGTTGCTCGCGCTGCTGGTGCTGCCCAAGTTCGGCACCGGTGCCACGCCGCTGGGCGTTACGGTGATCACCGCCGTGGCCGTGCTGATGATCGTCGGGGCAGGGCTGCAGCGGCGACCGTGGGGCGTCAGGTTCGGGATCGGGCTGCAGGTGGCGATGATCGCGTGCGGGCTGTTCGTGCCGGCGCTGGGCGTGATGGGCGTGGTGTTCGCGGTGGTCTGGGGCGGGTTGTTGTGGCTGCGCCGCGACGTCGCGGCGCGGATGGCCGCCGGTGAACTGCCCAGCCAGCAGTAGCCGATCCGGGACCGCGAGGTGAACGCGGCGATCCCCGCCGCCGCCCCGGTCCCGCCCGCCCGGTCGTCCCTGCCCCCACTCCCGCGGCGGCAGCCCTGTCCTGAGGTGCCCCAGCGGCGTCGATAAGCTGAGCACCGTGACTGAACGCACCCTGGTCCTTGTCAAGCCCGACGGCGTCGAACGCAAGCTGATCGGCGAGATCCTCGCCCGGATCGAGCGGAAGGGCCTCGACATCGTCGCGGTCGAGCTGCGCACCATCGATCGGGAGCTGGCCGCCCAGCACTACGCCGAGCACGACGGCAAGTCCTTCTTCGAGAGCCTGCTGGAGTTCATCACCTCCGGCCCGGTGCTCTCCGCCGTGGTCGAGGGCCCGCGGGCCATCGCGGCATGGCGCCAGCTCGCCGGGGGCACCGACCCCGTGGAGAAGGCCGCGCCGGGCACTGTCCGCGGCGACTTCGCGCTGGAAACCCAGTCGAACCTCGTGCACGGCTCCGACTCGCCCGAGAGCGCGGTCCGCGAGATCAAGCTGTGGTTCCCGGACCTGTAGCTCCCTGACCTCGCACCCCGGAATCACCCGGGCGGCGGCCTCCAGGCAGCCACGCCGCCTCGAATCGCCCGCCGTCGACGGTGGGCGCCGGCGAAGTCGAGTTCGGGGTCCGCCGTCGTCACCAGGGGCTGGAATGGCCACCGGTTCCGGTCGGGTCGATGATGTCACCATGACCGTCACCTCGCTGCGCCCCGCCCTTGCCGATCTGGTGCGGAGCGTTGTGGTGGCGGTGCTCGCCGTCGTGCAGATCGTCGTCTCCGGGCTGGGGGGCAGCGGGGCCACGGGAGAGTCCATCGGCGTCGTCGCCGACTCCTACGCCACACCGCTGCTGGCCGCCGGTTGGACGTTCGTCATATGGGCGCCGATCTACCTCGGGTTCCTCGCCTACGCCTGTTATCAGGTACTTCCCGGCCAGCGGGCCCGCGAAGTGCACCGACGGACGGGCTGGTGGCTCGCGGCGTCGGCGGTGTTGAACCCGGCGTGGATCCTCGCGTTCGGGGCACGCTCGGTACTGCTTGCCGAGGTCATGATCATCGCTTTGCTGGTGACGCTGGCGGTGGTGTTCGGCCGGCTGAGCCGGCTCCCCGCCGTCGACGTCGTCGAGCGGGTCATCTTCCGCGGGCCGGTCGCGCTCTACACCGGGTGGGTGTCGCTGGCCATCGTGCTCGGCACCGCGGCCACCGGTGTGTGGGCCGGGCTGCCAGGGGGCAACGCGATCGCCGCGATCGCCGCGGTGGTCGTGCTCCTCGTGACAGCCGCGATCGTCTCGTGGGTGGTGCTGTCGGGCACGGCCGTGATCGCCTATGCCGCGGCCGTCGTGTGGGCGCTGTCCGGGATCGCACTGAACGACCCGCCCGCCGCGGTCGCCGTCACCAGCGCGTTCGTCGTCGTCGTCGTCGTCGCCGCCACCGCCCGCAGGCTGGCCACCGCGGGCAACCCGCGCCGGGCTGCGTGGGGCTGAGCCGACGCCCGACGGGCCTGGGATCTGGACTCTGCGCATACCCTGGTCGAGCGCGGACCCTCTCCGCGTGCCACGTCCGCGGAGGAACAGTCTTGATCATCGGAAGCATCGTCGCGCTGGTCACCCCGATGCGGGTCGACGGTGCGGTGGACCACGAGGCACTCGCCAAGCTCGTCGACCGCACCATCGAGGCCGGGACGTCGGCCGTCGTGTCGGTGGGCACCACGGGGGAGTCGGCCACGCTCACCGTCGCCGAGCATACCGAGGTCATCCGGCGCACCATCGACGTCGCCGCGGGCCGGGTTCCGGTCATCGCGGGGACGGGGGCGAACAGCACGTCCGAGGCGATCCACCTCACCGCCGCCGCCGCGGCCGCCGGCGCGGACGCCGCGCTGCTCGTCACGCCCTACTACAACAAGCCGCCGCAGGAGGGCCTCTACCGGCACTTCCGCGCCGTCGCCGAGGCCGTCGACATCCCGCAGATCCTCTACAACGTCCCGGGCCGGACGGGATGCGACATGCTGCCCTCCACGGTCGAGCGGCTGGCTGCCGTGCCGAACATCGTGGGTCTCAAGGAGGCCCTCGGCGACCTCGACCGGGTGCGCGACCTCGTCGCGCTCGGGCTCGAAGACTTCGCGCTCTACTCCGGTGACGACGCCACCGCCCGCTCCAGCATGCTCGTGGGCTTCCACGGCAACATCTCGGTGACGGCCAACGTCGCGCCGGAGGCGATGGCCCGGATGTGCGCCGCGGCCGTCGCCGGGGACGCCCAGTCCGCGGCGGCGATCGACGCCGAGCTGGCCGAGCTGCACCGGGCGCTGTTCGCCGAGCCGAACCCGATCCCCGTGAAGTGGGCGCTCACCGAGATGGGGCTCATGGAGACCGGGATCCGGTTGCCGCTGGTGCCGCTCGACGCGATGCACCACGAGGACGTCCGCGCGGCGCTGCGGTCCGCCGGCCTGCTCTGAGCCTGTCGGGCAACGCCGTCAGGACGGCAGGTCGACCCGGAGCCGAGTCGGCCCGGCGGAGGTCGCCAGCCCGCCCTCGACGGCGGCCACGGCCCCCAGTCGCGGGTCCTGGGCCACGACCCGGACCACACCCGCGTCGTCGACGGCGAGCACCACGCCACCGCTGACGACGACGGCCCGCCCGCCGGCGTCCAGACCGACGCTCGGGTCGGGCAAGGACAGCTCCGGTGCCGCGACGCGCTTGGCAACCTGCACGTCCACCGGGGTGTCCGGGTCGCCGCGGCGCTCACCCGCGTCGATCACCGGGCCGAGCACCTGGTCGCCGTCGATCGCGACGAGCCTGCCGTCCGCGAGGAGCCAGCCGCGTCCGTCGGCGCGCACCACCCCACCGATGATCGGGCCCTCCACCATGCGAACGGCCTCGCCACCGCTGATCCGGTAGGCCCCGATCGCGGTGCCGAGCAGCGGCGGTCGACCACCGAGGTCGGTGATCAGCATCGATCCCTCGATAGGCCCTGGGAGTGCCACCGGTGGGAGACGCTCCTCGGCGATTCCGGGGCGCCCGTGCACGAGGCTCACCCGGCCGGGCTCGCCTGCCGACTCCAGCCACCAGACGCCGCCCGCGCCGTCGGGCCGGATCGCGCCGGGCTCGCCGTCGCGGCGCACCCCGAGCGGGGTCTCGCGGCGATCGGGGGCGACGGCCGTGATATCGGAGCGTCCCCTCGCGAACCGACCGTCGACGCCCAACAGGAAACCGAGCGCCTCCCCGCTGATGTTCGCGACCGGAACGAGCCCCACCGCGGGCCCGACCGGAGGCGGGGACGGGATGCAGCCCGGCGGTGCCGGGGCCAGGTCGGTGAGAGCCGCGGCGGCGTCCGGCAGCAGCCACAGCGCCGGACCGTCCGGACCCCAGGTGATCATGGTGATCGACCCGTCCGGGGTCGACAGCAGCGCGCTGACGTGGCCGGGGAGGGGATGCGGCACCACGTGCAGCACGCCTGCGCCATCCACGCGGACGAGCCGGCCGGTCGTGCCGG
>JBKJPD010000672.1:0-9716 GCA_046595345.1 Pseudonocardia sp. | reverse complement strand
GTGGCGAACAGCGCGATCAGGGCGTCGGCGTCGTACTCGACCAGCTCGCGGGCATCGAGGTGGTTCCGATCCGGATGATCACGACCCAACCGCCTGACCAGCTCGGCGGGCGCCCAGAACGCGTGCTCCATCGGCACCTGCTGGTCGAGCAGCATCCCGATCAGCAGCGCGAGCGGGTCACGGTCGAGCAGCGCATCGGCGTCGGCATCCTGGCTCAGGTGCAGTGGCACCCGATCATCGTAGCGCCGGGTAGGTGACGGCGAGCTCCGCGCCGGTCATGGCCGACCGACCCCGACGGCCGCTGGGGTGGCGCCGGTGAGGAACCGCGCAGTGAACGCGACGAGCAGCACCGGCGGCACCGCGATGACCAACGACAGCGCGGCGGCGGCGGTGAGGTCCGATGACCCGATCGCGGCGAACAGCAGCAGCGGCAGCGTTCGCACGGTGCCCCCTCCGATCAGCAGCGTCAGGATGTACTCGCTCCAGGAGATCAGGAACGCGAAAAGCGCGGCCACCACCAGTCCGGGCGCCACGGCGGGGAGTGTGAGGTAGATCAGCCGCCGCACCGGGCCGGCGCCGAGCATCCGCCCGGCGTCCTCGACGTCGACGTCGAGGCCTCGGAACGCCGCCGCCATGACCAGGCTGACATAGGGCACGGTGGGGATCAGCTGCACGAGCACCACCCCGACGACCGAGTCGGCGAGGCCGTACCGGATGAAGTACACCTGGATACCGAGGGTGACCGCGAGCGTCGGGACGATCACCGGCGCCAGCAGCAGCAGGTGCACCACCCGGCGGCCGCGGAACGCGTAGAGCCCCAGCGCACGCCCGGCGGCCGCCCCGACACCGGTCGCGAGCAGCGCCACGGTCAGCGCGATCACCAGCGACGTGCCCAGTGCGGCAAGCACAGCCGGGTCGAGCAGCAGGGCCGGCCCCCGACCCGAGAGCTGCGGCAGCAGTGCCGGGTAGCGGAACTCCCCCGCCACCGCCCAGAGGAACAGCGGGACCAGCGGGGCGACCAGCCCGACGGCCAGCGCGCCGGCTCCGACGGCGCGCCTCAGCTGCCCGCCACTGCTCATCGACGGAGCCGATCGGTCAGCGCGAGGTAGGCGAACGCGCAGGCCCCGACGAGCAGCGCCGTCACCACCGCGATGGCCATCGCGAGCGGCCGCGCGGCGAGGTCGGGATCACGGAACTGCTGGTAGGCCACCACCGGCAACGTCGCAGGGAAGGACCGCCCCAGCAGGAACGGCACCTCGTAGGAGCCGAGGGTGAACGCGAACACCAGCACCGACGCGGCAGCCACCGCCGGGCTGATCACCGGCAGCAGCACGTGCCGCAGCCGCTGCCACCCGCCCGCACCCAGCGCCCGTGCCGCGTCCTCGAGGTCGGCGACCCCCGAGGACAGCACCGCCAGCACCACGACCGCGACGAATGGCGCCTCCTTCCACACATAGGAGGCGATGATCCCCCAGCCGAATGCGTCCTGGGTGAGCGCAGGGAACGCCGCGGGCACGTCGATCAGCCCGACCCCCGCCGCCACCCGCGACAGCGCACCGCTCTGACCGAGCAGCAGGATCATCGCCAGCGCGGCGACGGCGTGCGGGAGCGGCAGCGTCACCTGCAGCAACGCGGCGAACGGCTTGCTGGCCCGGCCCAGCGAGCGGACGAGCAGGGCTGCGGCCACTCCCAGTACCGCGGCGGCCGTCGTGGACAGCAGCGCGACCCGCACCGTGATCCCCACCGACGCGCGCACCGCCGGATCGGCCCACAGCGCCCGATAGGCGTCGAGCGACAGCTCCCGGGCGGGGAGGAAAGGCTGGTAGCCCAGGCTCTGCGTCACGGCCTGCGCGAGCCCGCCGCCGAACCCGACGACCACGATCGTGAGCGCCGGGGTGAGCAGGAGCGCGATCCGAAGCCCCCGCGGAATCCGACCGGGCCGCGTCGACGGCGCGAGGACCGGCGCGCTCACCGCTGTAGCCCGGTCATTTCTGCAGCACGGCGGCCGTCCAGCCGGCGTCGACGGCCGCGACGTAACCGGCGTCGAGCTCGGGGATCACCCGGGCAGCGAGCTCGCGCAGCGGCAGCAACGACGGGCTGGTCGGCACCGCGTCGAACCGGGCCCGCACGTCGGGCGGGAGTCGCTCGAGGTCGATCGCGGGGAAGATCCCACCGTCGGCGAAGAACCGCAGCTGAGTCTGCGGGTCCTGCAACAGGTTGGCGAGCACCAGCGCGGCCGCCCGGTCCGCGGCGTCGCCGGGGATCGCGAGGAAGCTGGTGTTGGCGATGTTGCCGATGCTCGGCACGGCCGTGCGGGTGGTGGCGGGGAAGGTGCCGGCGGCGACCTTCGTGCCCACCGTCCCGGGGCCGTAGGTGTAGTAGGCAGCGATCTCGCCGGTGGCGTAGAGCTGTTCCACGGCGCTCTGACTGGTCGGATAGGTCATGCCGGCGCGCCACAGCGAGGGCTTCAGCCCGTTGAGGCGGGTCCACAACCGATCCGCGAGCGGGGTGAAGGCTGCTGTGTCGAACTTTCCGGCGAGCTGCGCGGGATCCCCCGCAGTGTCGTAGAGGAAGGTCCGCACCACCATCGAGCCGGTGAAGTCCGGCGGGGCCGGGTAGGTGAACAGGCCCGGGTTCGACCGGGCCCAGTCCGACAGGGCGGTGAGCGAGGCGACGTCGGCCGGGGCGAGCCGGGCGCTGTCGTAGACCAGCGCCGAGTTCGCCTGTTGCCAGGCCGCCTCGCAGCCCTCGACGGGAATGCCGAAGTCGGTGGCCACAGCCGGCGCGGTGAGGTCGACGTACCGCGCGTTGGGCAGGGCCTCGGGGTAGCCGCAGTACCAGAGGTCGGCCTGCCGGCCGGTGGCGAAGTTCTGCCCGTTGATCCAGATGGCGTCGACGGTCCCGGACCCGGCACGGCCGGCCTGCCGCTCGGCGAGCACCTTGTTGACCGCGTCTGCGGTGTCGGCCACCGACACCACGTTCAGCGTCACCCCGAACTCATCGGCCAGCCGCGGCGCGAGGTAGCCCTGCACAACCCCGTTGACACCCTCGTCGCCGGTGTACATGTACCAGTCCAACGTCTGCCCGCGGGCCGCCGCGAGCACGGCGGGCCAGTCGGCGGGATCGGGTGCCGCGGCGGTCGTTGACCCGGCGGGCGCGGCCGCGGCGCAGCCGGCCAGCGCCACCGTGGCACCGCAGAGCAGGGCGATCAGGCGGGAACGGGGGCGGCGCACGTCGGTGCCTCCATAGTGTGCGTCGTCATGGTGGATGTCGATCGGAGAGGAAACCCGCGCCGCCCGAGCATGATTCCGCCATTCGGGAAGATTCCGATAGACCGCCGGGTTCCCGTCCCGTGAAGGACAGCCCGATCGCCGACAGCCCTACTGCGGACAACCCCCCGAAGGACGGCCCTGCTGCGAACGGCCCTGCTGAGGATGCGCGGGTGCAGGCCAGGCCGAAGAACGGACAGGTGAAGGGCCGATGGTGGATCCGCCCACTGGTGCTGGTGACCCTCATCGCGGCCGGCGTGGTGGTGGCCGTGTGCATCGGCGTCCCCCCGGTCGCTGACATCCGCTCCTGGGTAGCCGGAGCGGGATGGGCGGGCCCACTGCTGTTCGTTGCGCTCTACGCCGCGCTGACGCTCACCCCCGTGCCGGCGACGGTGCTCAGCATCGGCGCGGGGGTGCTGTTCGGGCTCCCCGTCGGTCTTGCGGTCGTCATGGCGGGCGCGCTGGTGAGCGCAGTCGCCGCATTCGGCTTGTCCCGGACGCTGGGCAGGCGGGCGGTCGAGCGGGTCGACAGCGACCGGCTGCGGCGCCTGGACGCGCTGTTCCGCAAGCGCGGGTTGCTGGCGGTGATCGGCTGTCGGCTGGTCCCGCTGCTGCCGTTCAACGCACTGAACTACGCCTGCGGGCTGACCGCCGTCCGGCCGCGGGACTACGTGCTCGGAACGGCGGTCGGCATCCTTCCCGGCGCGGCAGCCTTCGTCACCATCGGCGCCTTCGGGGCCACACCGGGCTCGCTGCCGTTCCTGCTGGCCCTCGGCGGGCTGGGGGTACTCACCCTCGCCGGGCTCGTTGTGGCCAGGCGGCGGTCACGCGGTCCCGCCGAGCAGGCGGGCTGATGCTCGACACGGTTGCCCGCCGCATCCTGATGCGCCCGCTGAACCGCGGCGCCGCGGTACTCGACATCGGCTGGATCACCCCGAACCGGCTCACCGCCGCAGGGCTCGTGCTCGGCCTGGGCAGCGCGGCCACCGCTGCGGCCGGCTGGTGGGCCTGCTCCGCGATCCTCTGGCTGGCCTCCCGGCTGGCCGACGGCCTCGACGGGCCGCTCGCCCGCCGCCGTCGGGCCGTCGGTGACGGGGACGCGGGCGCGGGCGGGTTCTTCGACATCACCGCCGATTTCACCGTCTACGGCGCCACCGTGGTCGGGGTGGCGCTGGGCAGCGGCGGGCCGCTGTGGCCGTTCTTGCTGGTGCTGTTCGCCTACTACGTCAACGGCGCGGCCTTCCTGGCGTTCTCCTCCATCGCCGAGAGGACCGGGCGCACGATCGACGACGGCCGCTCGCTGTCGTTCCTCGGCGGCCTGGCCGAGGGCACCGAGACGATCGCCGTACACACCCTGTGGCTGCTGCTGCCGTGGTACGCACCGCAGATCGCGGTGGTCTGGGCCGCCGTGGTCGGGGTGAGCGCGGCCTACCGGATCGCGGCCGGCTACCGGGCCCTGCGCTGAGAACGGTGGGACCGCCGAGTGACAACCCGTCATGCCCGGTTCCCCAGGTCCAGCCAGCGGCGGCGCAGCACGGCCAGCGCGCGGGTGGTGCGGCGGGCGGCCGGGGACGCCAACTGCTCGCGGACCTCCGCGACGGCGACGTTCCACGGCCCGTCGCCCCAGGTCGGATACGGGTGCATGACACCGGCCAGGTCTCGGGCGCTCAGTCCACGGCGGACCGCGAGCGTCAGCTCGGCCAGGGTCTCCCCCGCCCGCGGGCCGACCACCGTCGCCCCGACGACGCGGCCCCGCCGGTCGAGGACCAGCCGGGTGAACCCGGCCGTGCGGCCCTCGGCGATCGCCCGGTCCACCTCGTCGTGGTGCAGCGTGCGCGCGGTCGTCCCCGGCGATCCCGCGGGTAACCCGACCGCCGCGACCTCGGGCGCGGTGTAGGTCACCCTCGGTACCGCGGTCACCGCCGCGGCCCGCCGGATGCCGAGCACCGCGTTGGCCGCCGCGGTGGAACCGTGCACCCCGGCGACGTGGGTGAACTGCGGATGCCCGGCGACGTCCCCGGCCGCCCAGATCCGCGGGTTCGTGGTGCGTAGGTACTCGTCGACGCGGACGTTCCCCCGATCGTCGGTCGCGACGCCTGCGGCGTCGAGTCCGAGGCCGCGGGTGTCGGGACGGCGGCCCAGCGCTACGAGCACCGCGTCGGCGCCGACGCGGCGCCCGTCTGCCAGCACCACGTCCCAGCACCCGTCCGCTGTGCCCTCGACCGCCGTCACCGGCGTACCGGTCAGCACGGTAGCGCCGTCGCGGGTGAGCGCCTCGGCCACCGCCCTGGCGGCGTCGGGATCCTCGTTGATCACCAGCCGGTCGAGCGCCTCGACGATCGTGACCGTGCTGCCCAGCCGCGCGAACGCCTGCCCCAGCTCGCACCCGATGGTGCCCCCGCCCAGGACCACCAGCCGGTCGGGTCGCTCGGTGAGGTCCCAGACGGTGTCGCTGGTCAGTGGATCGGCGTCGGCGAGCCCCGGGATGGGGGGCACCGCCGGATCCGAGCCGGTAGCGACCAGGGCTTGGCGGAACCGCACCGGCACACCGTCGACCTCGGCTGAACCTGTCCCGGTGAACCGCGCGGTGCCGGAAGCGAATGCCACGCCGGCGGCGCGCATCGCATCAGCCGAGTCGACCGGCTCGATCGTCGCGATGGAGCTGTGCACGTGGGCCATGACCTCGCCGAAGGCCACCCGGACCCCGTCGACGTGGACGCCGAGCCTGGCGGCACTCCGGGCATCCGCGGCTGCCGCCGCCGCCGCCAGCAGGGCCTTGCTCGGCACGCAGCCCGTCCACAGGCAGTCGCCACCGGGCCGGTCGCGCTCCACCATGAGCACCGACGCCCCGAACGACGCGGCTGTGCGCGCCCCGACCAGGCCCGCGGTGCCGCCGCCGACCACGAGCAGGTCCCACAGACCCCCCGCGGGGGCCTGCGGCACGGCGGTTGCCTCCGCTACCGGCGTCACCTTCATCAGGATTCCTTTGTTGGGCCGACACAGCCTGTCGGGAACCCGGCAGGCCGCACGATGTTTCCGCAGCCCCGCTCGTGTGATGTCGTGCCGAAAGGGCCAGGGGTCGGCTCATCGATACCGGCACCGCCGGGCGACGTGGTCTACCTGCCGGCCGACGGGATCATCATCGAGACAGATCCGGAGTGCGGTCGGGATCGGGTAGACCCACGGCCGGCTCCCGGCGGGCGGAGAGGAACCCGAAGCTCGCCACACAGAACGGCACCAGGTAGTTGACCCCGACACGGACCCAGGTCCCGATCCCGGCGCCCGCGAGCAGCACATCGCCCTGGTTCACCGCGGAGAGCACGGTCCCGACGACAGCGGCCACCGGTGCTGCGGTGCGGGCCGTGCGGCCCTGCAGGAACAACACCACGGCCTCGGACGGACGCGACCACGTCGCCACCGGGCTCTGCCTGCGCTCGCCACTCATGCGCTGGGAACCCGCGGTTCCCGGACCTGATTCCCCCGTTATGGAATCCCGGTGCGCTCACCAGGGTTCCGCTGACGTGAACGAGTCGGCCGCAGCATCCGGGGGTTCGGGCCGATCTGCGTCCGCGGCGGCGTTCGCCCGCTACGTCGAGCCGGAGGTCCCGGTTCTCTACCGCGTGGCGCTGACCATGGCCGGGCAGCCCGCGGACGCCGAGGACCTCGTGCAGGACACCCTCGTCCGCGCCTACCGCGCCATCGACCGCTTCGATGGCGCTCACCCGCGGGCGTGGCTGCTGACCATCCTGCGCAACACCCACCGCAATCGGCTGCGCACCCGGGTGCCCGCCCTCCTGCACGACGACGAGCGGGACACCGGGATCCTCGACCGCCTCGGCGACGCCCGCAGCGCCGAGGACATCGTCGTCGACGCCCAGTTCGAGGCGGTCGTGGCCGAAGCCCTCGCAGCGCTGCCCACCATGCACCGCGTCGTGATCCAGCTCGTCGACGTCGACGGTCTCAGCTACGCCGAGGCCGCCCAGGTCCTCGGCGTCCCGCGGGGCACGGTGATGAGCCGGCTGCACCGCGCCCGCGCCCGTATCCGCACCCGCCTGGTGGCCGCCGGGCTCGTATCCCACCGGAGCCGACCATGACCATGATGTCGCTGTCCGAGATGATCCGCTGCTTCCGCACCTCCCGGGTGCTGCAGTCCTACCTCGACGGCGAAGCCGACGACCTCACCGCCGCCCGCGTCGCCGACCACCTCGAGGAATGCCGTCGTTGCTACCTGCGTGCCAGGACCTACCGGGCCATCACACTGGCTCTGCGGTCCGGCTCCCGCAATGTCGACGACCTCGCCCTTCGCCGGCTGCGCGCCTTCAGCCACTCCATGGCCGACCGGGACGGTCGGGGCACTGCCCGCTGATCGCCTCGTGCTGCCGGTCGGGCCGCATCCGGTTCCTGCACCCCGGTCACGTCCTGGGTTCGATGCGCCCGCAGTCGGCCGGCGCCGCGCAGTTGTCCGCAGCCGGCGACCGGGCCCGCACAACCAGTTCTCGGATCTCCCAGCGCTCTGAAGAACTTCGCCAGCACCCCCACCTGCTCACCCGGTAGCGGCACCAGCGCGGCGGCCATGGTCTCCCAGCTTCTCCCATCCTCGAAACATGCGTCTGAACGAATGGGAAGACGCTAAGATGTATTCGGTAAAGCGAATTTGCACGGCGCACGGGCTACCGGAGGTTCTTCGTGAACGACACCCCGCTCCTCGACCTGGCCGTGATCGGTTCGGGTGGGGCGGCGATGGCCGCGGCGATCGCCGCCCGCCGGGCCGGGAGAACCGTGCTGCTCATCGAGCAGGCCACCCTGGGCGGCACCTGCGTCAACGTCGGCTGTGTGCCGTCGAAGACACTGCTGGCCGCTGCCGGAGCGCGCCACTCCGCGCTGGCCAACCCGTTCCCGGGCGCCCCCACCTCGGCCGGAATGGTGGATCTGGCCGCGCTGGTCGAGCAGAAGGACGAGCTGGTCGGGCGGTTACGCCAGGCCAAGTACGCCACCGTCGCCGATGCCCACGGATTCGAGGTCCGCCCCGGTCAGGCCCGGTTCACCGATCCCGACACCCTGACCGTCGACGGCAGGCCACTTCCGGCGGGCGCGTATCTGATCGCGACCGGTGCGGAGCCTGCCCGACCGGACCTGCCCGGCCTTGCTGAGATCGACTGGCTGACCTCGACCACGGCCATGGAGCAGTCCGAGCTGCCGGGGTCCCTGATCGTGATCGGTGGCGGCTATGTCGGGATGGAGCAGGCGCAGCTGTTCGCACACCTCGGCGCCCGGGTCACCCTGATCGGGCGCCTCGCACCGGCCGCCGAACCCGAGCTCGCCGAGGTGCTGCGCGGGGTGTTCGCCGACGACGGCATCACCGTCATCGAGGACCGTGCCGCCGCCGTACGGAGCGACGGCGGCCAGGTAGTGGTGACCACCCGCTCGGGGCAGCGCGCAATCGGCGCGCGGCTGCTGGTGGCGACCGGGCGTGCGCCGCGCACCCCCGCGTTGGACCTGGACGCGGCCGGGGTGAAGACCGACGACCGCGGCTTCGTCATCGTCGATGATCAGCAGCGCACCTCGAACCCGCGGATCTTCGCCGCGGGGGACGTGTCGGGCGCGCCGCAGTACGTCTACGTCGCCGCCGCGACGGGGCGGGTCGCCGCGCTCAACGCCACCGGCAGCGCCGGGCCCCGCCCGGCGACGGTGGACTACACCGGGCTTCCCGCGGTGGTGTTCACCCACCCGCAACTGGCCTCGGCCGGGCTCACCGAGGCGCACGCGCTCGCCGCGGGGTACCGCTGCGAGACGCGGGTCCTGAACCTGTCCGATGTGCCCCGGGCGCTGGCCAACCGCGACACCCGCGGCGCGGTCAAGCTGGTCGCCGATGCCGCCACCGGTCGGGTCCTCGGCGTGCACGCCGCCGCCGACGGGGCCGGCGAGATGATGCTCGCCGCCACCTATGCGATCAAGACGGGAATGACCGTCGACGAGATCGCCGACACCTGGGCGCCCTACCTGACGATGGCCGAGAGCCTGCGGCTGGTCGCGGGGTTGTTCCGCGACGAGATGCCCACCTCCTGCTGCGCCTGACCCGGCGCACCGCTCCCGCACCCCGTCGACTGGAAGGATCCGGTCCTGCCATGAGTCACGAGACGCCACCCGGCGGCGGTTGCCCACCCGCTTCCGCCGACGCCCGACGACGTCGCTCCCTGGCGGTGTGGCTGCGGCCGGCCGTGCTCGTGGCCCTGGTCACCGCCGCGGCCGCCGTCGCGGTGATCGTCGGGTTACCCGATCTGGAGCAGCTCCGGTCCACAATCACCGCCGCCGGACCGATCGCACCGGTCCTGTTCGTGGCCCTCTACGCGGTGGCGGCACTGGCGCCGGTGCCCAAGAACGTCTTCGCCGTGGCGGCCGGGCTGTTGTTCGGGCTGGTGGTAGGGACCGTGGTGGTGCTGCTCGCCG
>JBKJPD010000594.1:0-3622 GCA_046595345.1 Pseudonocardia sp. | reverse complement strand
GTGTCGACATCAGATGATCAAGCAGTGGCCGTGGGGCACAGGGTAGGGCCAGCCCGCTGGGAAGCCGAGACCACCAGGCTGCTCGAAGGGATGGCGGGGCGGTTCGTCCGGGTCGAGGCGCGCCGCCGGACGCGTGGGTTCCTGCTCGGGCTGCTGGCCGACCTGCCGCGCAAGAATTGTTGGAGTATCGCCGAGCACACCGGGGACCGGGACCCGCACGGGATGCAGCACCTGCTCAACCGGGCAGTGTGGGACACCGACGGAGTCCGCGATGACCTGTGCTACTACGTCACCGCGCATCTCAGCGCCCCGACATCGATGTGGCGCGTCTCTACTGAATCCCGCCTCCGCGGGACCTTCCGCCCTGTCGTGGGCTCCGGCCGATGACCAGGATCGGGGCATGACGATGACGAACAGAACTGTTCTCGACCGGCTGCTCCAGGCGGGAATCACCGAGCACCGGGCATTGGCGCACCTGCGCGACGGCTGGGTGCGGGTGGACGGGGAAATCATCACCGATCCCGGACACGACGCGACGCCGCCGTCACAGGTGGAGCTCCGGTTCAGCCAGCTGGCCGACGCGAGCGTCTGACATCGCGCCGCCGCATGGCGTCGGCG
Organism: Pseudonocardia sp.; assembly: GCA_046595345.1. Lineage (GTDB taxonomy): Bacteria > Actinomycetota > Actinomycetes > Mycobacteriales > Pseudonocardiaceae > Pseudonocardia. Next base: position 3,004 of record JBKJPD010000594.1, on the reverse strand, counting down.
TCGACGGCTCACCGAGTTCGTTGCGGGCCGTGCGCTGGGGGCTGCGGAGGCCGCCCCGTCGCAAGGTTCCGTTGCGGCTGATGATCGCGTTCGCTTGGCCCATGAGGCTTCCGGCCGGGCCCGGGTCGGTCACCGCGCAGTGGAGATGGTTCGGGGAACGGTCCTTGGGCCCGAGGCGGCGTGTAACGCCAAGCGCGGCCCGGCGTCGATGCGGGGGACGCCATCTGAAGGGAGTTTGGGTCGATCTCCCCCGCCGGTCGTTGCTTCCGGTGAGCCTGTCGAGGTGAGCGTTGAGCGTGCCGGGGTGCGCAGTCCATTCGCGCGCTACTGGGCTTCTTGTTCGCTTGCTGCTTTCGGTGACGGTGTCGATCCGTCAACCCGACGACGGTGGCGATCCGGGATGCCGGTGCCGGGCTAGTGTCCGGTCGGCCCGCCGCGGACCGGCCTGTTCTCGACCACGCGGTGCTCGTTGTCGCGGAACCGCGGCTCGTAATGGGCGAAGAAGACCTTGCCGACCAGGTCGCGCCTACTCCGGACGCCTGTCTTGTCGAAGATGCTCTTCAGGTGTTGCTGCACCGTGTGCGTCGACACGATCAGTTCCTGCGCGATCTGCGCTGTCGAGCTGCCCTGCAGGATCAGCCGCGTGACGTCCCGTTCGCGGTCGGTCAGCCCGTACGCCGCCATGAGCAGCGGAAAGATCCGCGCCGGGTGGGCCGGCTCGACGATCACCGCGACTCGCCGCTCGCCCTCCGACACCAGCGGTGCGCCGTGCAGCACCACCCAGGTGCCACCGCGGGAGAGCACCCGCGCCACCGCGATCTCACCCGGCTGTTCCACGCACCGCATCGCCCGCGCCGCCACGGACAGCACCGCGGACGGGAGCCGGCCGGCGTCCCAGTCACCGTCGGGGAGTTCGGCCAGCCAGCGCTGCACACCCGGCGTGGTGGACTGCACCTCGAAACGGTCAGTGAGGATCACCAACCCGGGCGCCTCCGGCCCCTCCGGTTCGGTGGCCTCACCGACCAGCAGGGCGCGGCGGACACCGTCGGCGAGCCGGGGCGCCACCGCGCGCAGGAACTCCTTCTCGTCGGCGCCGAACATCGGTTCCCCCCGCTCCCGGTACAGGCCCAGCGCGCCCCACACCTCACCGGTCCGGGTCCGCAGCCCGAGGATCAGCTCCTGGTCGCCACCCATCGCGATGTTCTCGTGCCAGCGTGGGCTCGTGCTCGGGTCGCCGTTCGTCGCCTCGTGCAGCGTGGAGATCCCGGTCTCGGAGCGGACGACGTCGGCGAGCTTGTGCACGTCCTCCTCGTAGTACTCCGCCGTGAGCCACTCGGGAGGGAACTCGGCCATGCCGTGGTGGAAGTGGCTCGTGATCAGCAGTGACGCCGGGTCGAGGGTGTACCAGCACGGCGTCCAGTAGTAGGGGACGGCGTGGGTCAGCACGTCGGCCGTCTCCTGCCACAGCGTCACGAGATCGTGCGGCTCCGCAGCCAGCCGGGTGATCTTGTCTGCGGCGCGCAGCAGGTTGGGCACGGCCCGGGACGCTACGCCGGACGGACGTGGGTACGGAATACCACATTTGTGGAATGGGGTTTCCCGGCAGCGGGCTCCACGCTGTCACCACCGATGACACCAGGAGGAACGATGACCGCAGCACGGGTACTGGGCCCGCAGGACGGGGACCGCTCACAGTTGGGCGGCGTGGTCGACCGGTTCATGATCGACGGTAAGGAGACCGGCGGCCGGTTCGCGCTGGTCCAGCATTTGTTCGAGCCGCGGGCTCTAGCCGCCCCGATGCACCGCCACCGGGACGAGGACGAGTACACCTACGTCCTGACCGGCCGGATCGGCGCGGTGCTCGGCGACGAGGAGATCGAGGGCGGCCCCGGCGACCTGATCTTCAAACCGCGCGACCAGTGGCACACGTTCTGGAATGCCGGTGACGAGCCCGCCGCGGTCCTCGAGCTGATCTCACCTGCCGGGCTGGAGGAGCTGTTCCGGTCGTTTGCGACGCTCACCGAGGAGCCGAGCCCGGAGGTGCTCGCCGGGATGGCGGCCCAGTACAGATGCGATCTCGACTTCGACGCCACCGGCCCGATCATGGCGCGCCACGGCCTCACGTTCTGACGGTGTCGGCGACCGCGCGGTACCCGGGTGCCCGATCGCCGGAGGAGCTCGACGCCCTACTGGAGGACGCGTTCGTGCTCCGTGACGCCGCGGCGTCGGCGCGGCTGTTCGAGACCTCCGGGGTACTGCTGGCCGACGGCCTCCCAGCCGCGCGCGGCCGGGCGCAGATCGCAGCGATGTGCATCCGGCTGTGGCGCGACGGGCAAAGCTACGACGCCGACGCCCGGCGCGTCGTCAAGGCGCGCGACGTGGCACTCGTGCTCGGCAAGAACTCCGTGCACGTGCTGCGGCGGGGCCGGGACGGGTCGTGGCGCTCGGTGATCACGGTGCTGGCCCGGGTGATCGGTTCGCCGTCGCCGGGCGCCGGTCCCTAGGCTGCGGGCTGACGCCCCGGAGGCCGCTGAGTTGGAGTGCGCAACCCATCTCTGCCGCCTCCCGACCTGGACCGGGTGCGCCACGATCCGGCCCTCGTGCATGTTCTGCTGCTCGGCAACTGCGAGTTGTTGGCGATCCTTTTCTTCATGTCCGTCCAGCCGCGCTGGCCCGGTGCCGCGGCGGTGGCCATCGGGGGTCGCTGCCGGCTCAGTTGTCGTGACACGGCTGCTCCTGTCCCACCGCATACCCATGGAGGCGTCATGAAGCTTGCAGTCTTCGGTGCCACCGGAAACGTGGGCTCCGCCCTCGTTCCCGCAGCCATCGCCGCCGGCCACACCCTGCAAGTACTCTGCCGTGACCCGTCCAAGCTCCCAGAGCAACCGGACGCAATATCGCTGGTGCACGGCAACGCCCTCGAGCCGGAAATTGTGTTCACCGCCGTGCTCGGCTGCGATGCAGTCCTCAGCGCCCTCGGTGGCCTAAGGGACACCGACAGTAT
>JBKJPD010000570.1:0-2534 GCA_046595345.1 Pseudonocardia sp. | reverse complement strand
CCCGGCACGGGCAGGATGTTGAGCACGAACGCGAGCACCTGGATGAGCGCCAGGCACGACAGCCCGACCGCCAGCCCCACCGGCATCCTCACGAACACGGCGACGGCCACCGTGAGTACCGCGCCGAGCACCAGGTTGGTGGCGGGCCCTGCCAACGAGACGGCGCTGCGGATGGCGCGCGAGCGCAGCGCCCCGTGGTTGATCCACACGGCGCCGCCGGGCAGCGGGATACCGCCGATGAGCAGGATGATCAGCGGGAAGACGAACGACAGCCCCACATCGGTGTAGCGGCGGATGTCGAGGGTCAGGTAGCCCTTGTCCCGCACCGAGAGGTCCCCGCCGCGGTAGGCGACGGCTGCGTGGCCGAACTCGTGCAGGCACAGCGATACCGCCCAGCCGCCGAGGACGAGCAGGACGATGCCGGTCGTGAGGATCGCCGACGATCCGGTCGCGGTGGCCTGTGGGGTGCCGAGTACGGCGAGCACTCCACCGGCCACGGACACCGCCAGAATCAGCAGAAACAATGGGCTCACTCGGGTGGACACACCGCGCACTCAACCACTGTGCTGAACGGGGAACCGATCGGGTGGAGGTGTCACCCGTGTCACCCGCGTCACCCGGATGGCAACCACGGCTTGCCAAGGCATGACCTACAGCGTTGTACTTACGCCGCTGTCATTCTTCTCGGCAGCGATTCGCCGGGGGTGTGGGGAGGGGGGCGGGTGAACGTTATTACGAACACGCTGACGCTGGTCGAGACCGCGGGTGGGGAACCGCTGGGGTCACCGGGGTCGTTCGAGGCGACGTTCGTTCTGATCGAGGGACAGGGCGACACGGAGGAGCAGGAATGGCAGGAGCGTGCCCTGTGCGCGCAGACCGACCCGGAGGCGTTCTTCCCGGAGAAGGGCGGCTCCACCCGGGAGGCCAAGCGAATCTGCTCAGGGTGTGACGTCAAGGCCGAGTGCCTGGACTACGCCCTCGCGCATGACGAACGCTTCGGCATCTGGGGCGGGCTGTCCGAGCGTGAGCGCCGCAGGCTGCGCCGCCTCGCCTGATTCAGATCTCGGGGCCTGAACTACTCTCCGGGCCCGTCCACAGCGTCCGGCTCGATGTTGAGATACTCGGCCACCTGCTCCACCAGCACTTCGTGGAGCAGGTCGGCCAGGTCCGCACCGCCCTGTGCCCGCGCCTCCAGCGGGCGGCGGTAGAGCACGATCCGGGCCCGCGACGGCATCCCGTCCTGGTCGACCCCGGCCGGGACGAGCTGTGCCAGCGGCACTCCCTCGTCGGCGAGCACCCCCGCGCCCCACACCACGTCGGCGGACGAGGTCTCTTCCACCTCGGGCACGTCGTCGACGGCCAGGTCGAGATCGATCAACTCGGAACCCCAGCGCCGCTCGATCGGCTCCAGAGCCTCCATCACCAGCGCGTCGAACCTCTCGGCCCGCGTGCGGGCGGCAGGCGTCGAGGCTGGATACAGCAGGCCGCGCAGCCCACGGCCACGCCGGTCCCGCCGGCGGGGTGAGCGGCGCAGCGTACGACGCGCGGTGGTCACCTGGGGATCCTAGAGCGCGGAGGGTCCGCACGGTGCACGCCCGTTCGGTCGAGGTTCCGCCGGCCGCGGGAAGCGCACCCGGGGATGCGCGCGTCGCGGCCAGGCTCCCGGCGAACACGCGCTATCGTCAGCGGTGTGCTGAGTGTGCGGCGGTGTTCGCGGACCGGGTGCACCGAGCTCGCGGTGGCCACTCTCACCTACGTCTATGCCGACTCCACGGCGGTCGTGGGTCCACTGGCGACGCAGGCCGAACCGCATTCCTACGACCTGTGCACGAAGCACGCGCACCGCCTCACCGCACCGCTGGGCTGGGAGGTCGTGCGGTTCGAGGGCGAGTTCGCGCCGCCGCAGCACAGCAATGACGACCTGACGGCGCTGGCCGAGGCCGTAAGGGAGGCCGGCCGCTACGACCGTCCCGTCGACGCCGTGCCGGTCCACGGCACCGGACGTCGCGGCCACCTGCGGGTGCTGCCCGGTCCGTCGGACGACTGAACCGCCCCGCATGTTCGCCCGATAGAGTCCGCGTCCGTGACTGACCTGTCGGCGATCGTGAAGGCCTATGACATCCGTGGCGTCGTCGGCGAGCAGCTCGACGCGCCCATTGTGCGGGCCCTCGGTGCCGCGATGGCGTGCTTGCTGCGATCCGACACTGCATCAACGGCCCCCGGCGCCACCCGTGCGGTCGTGGTCGGACGCGATATGAGAGACAGCTCCCCGGATCTGGCCGCGGCGTTCGCCCAGGGAATCACCGACCAGGGCCTCGACGTCGTCGATATCGGTCTGGCCAGCACGGACATGCTCTATTACGCCTCGGGCACCCTCGGGCTGCCCGGCGCGATGTTCACCGCCAGCCACAACCCGGCCCGCTACAACGGCATCAAGCTGTGCCGCGCGGGTGCCGTCCCGATCGGGCAGGACACGGGCCTCACCGCGATCCGTGAGGCCGTCGAGGCGGGTGTTCCCGACGGGCCCGGCGGCG
>JBKJPD010000026.1:0-3380 GCA_046595345.1 Pseudonocardia sp. | reverse complement strand
GGGCCCGGATCGTGCGCGGCGGGATCGACGAGAGGACCGTCGGGGGTGGGCCCGTCGGCGAGCGACATGTACCACTCCCACCACTGGTCGTTGCCCCGATCCCACTCGACCGCGACGTCGGATGCGCTGCCGCCCGCGTTCGTCTCCGACAGAAGGGGATTCCTCACGCCTGCTCCCAGGTGATCAGGTGCGCCTCGTGCCGGAATTCGTAGGATCCGTCCGGGGCGCGGCACCCGGCCAGGTACGCGGCGAGCGGGCCCTCGGCCTCCATCTGGTCCAGCGACACGGTGTCGTCGAACGCGCAGCGCTGCAGGAACCCCTCGACGACGGCGCGGTCGGCCGATCCGGTGCGGTAGTGCACCGCCTCCACCTCGATCTGCGCGCCCGCCGCACCCAGGGCGTCGGCCACGCCCTCGGCGTCGGTGTAGCGCGTGACGTCGGGTGCGTAGGTGGCGCGGTAGGCGTCATAGAAGGTCAGGTAGTGCGAGCGGGAGCAGGCCTGCGCGACCACTCCGAAGCCGCCGGGACGCAGGCAGTCGACCATCCGGGCCGCGCCCGCGGCGAGCTCGGCGGGGGGGATCGCGTAGAGCGCGTGGGTGGCCCAGGCGACGTCGTAGCCGGACCCGTCGAAGTCCTGCAGGAACACCTCGTGCTCGTCGGCGGCCAGAAACGGTGGTGCCAGCACGGCGCGCGCCTCGGCGATGCTGAACGCCGAGGGATCGAGCAGGTCGACCTCGACGACGGGGTCGGCGGGCAGTCCCTCGGCCAGCAGCGCGGCAGGGAACTTCCCGCTCCCGCACGCGACGTCCAACAGGCGCACACGGCCCTTGACCGAGTGCACGCGCAGGTCGGTGGCCCAGTCGCGGGCGGCGGCGAGCCTGCGGTAGTCCTCGGTCGCCAGCGCGTAGAAGGCCTGCATCTCAACCCGCCCCGCCTCGCTCCAGTGGTCGAGGCTTCGCTGAGCGGTATCGGGACGGGTGGTGTCGGGTCGGGTCATCCGCTGAGCCAACCACGGCGGCTATTGTGAGATGTGACCATCCTTCGCACGTCCCTTCCGCTGGACCGGTTGCGGAATCAAGTGTCCTGTACACCTGCGCTTCCCGCGCTTTCGGGCGAGCGGTACGCCTACACCCATGCGATCTGGGAGGGCGCGAGCGACCAGCGGACCCGCCTGCAGGCCTGGATGGCCCGGGAGCTGCCCCCGCTGTTCGACGGGTGCGACCTGGTGCGGGTCGTCGGGGTCGGGGTGGGCGACGGAACCGTCGACGCGCACCTGGCCGCCGCGCTCGCCGCGGACGGTCGCCGCGTGCACTACACCGGCGTCGAGCCGCACACCGCGTCCGCGGTCGGGTTCGTCGGGCGGCTCGCGGCACTGGATGTCGGTGCGCTGACCCCCTCCGTCGTCATCGGGGAGTTCGCCGACCACGATGCGGGCCACCCGGCCGACCTCATCCATTTCGTGCACTCGCTGTACTACGTCGAGGATCTGTCCGCGGCGCTCGACCACGCGCTCGGGATGGTCCGTCCGGGCGGGGTGCTGATGGCGGCCACGGCACCGCTGGAGCCGCTGTGCGTGATCACCGAGTTGATCTGTCCGTGGGGTGATCGCAGGCCGTGGTTCGCCGAGGACGTCCGCGCCGAACTCGACGCGCGCGGCCTCGATGTCCATACGGAGACCCTGGTCGGACACGTCGACATGCGCGACGCCCTGAGCGACCCGCTCGGGCGGGGCGAGGCGGTGCTCGATTTCCTGGTCGGCGCCCGGACCGCTGCGATGGAGCCCGAGGTGCGCGAATGCGTCCTGGACTACCTGCGCGATATCTCGGTGCCCGGCAGTCCTGGCATCGTGCCCCACCCGATGGACATCACGATCGTCCGCGTCTGACTCCATGATCGTCGGTTCGGCGCGAGAACGGCCGGATCCGGCGGGAGCCGTGCCGGGCCGGTGATCATGAGCCGATCATGCGGGCGTCCATGTGGCCGAAGGGGTGCGGAGGCCATTGCGCGGCGCGGCGGCGGGCCGCGGCCGTGCGCCCGGCGGCCAGCAGCGCCGCCAGCTCCGCGACGCGGTCGGCGTGGCCGTTCGCGCGGTCGCGGGCGTAGCCGGCGGCGGAGTCCTTGCTCACCATGAATGCCCAGTCGCTCGACAGTGCGAGCAGCGCCTCCTGGGCCAGCGCATCACGGAGCGGGTCGCGCGCGATCCCGTCGACCATCACGGACAGCAGCGACTTCTGAACCTGCTCGTTGCGTGCGACGAGGTCGGCGACCCGCTCCCCGGCCCAGACGCGCCAGTCCTTGCCCGACCCCCAGGACGACGGCGGCAGCTCGACGGGCCCGCCGACGAGCCCGGCGTCCACCGCCCCGCGCAACGTCGTCACCCGGATCCCGGCTTCGGGCAACGCCCGCAGCACCGCCTCCAGCCAGGCCGGACCCTCGTGCCACCAGTGCCCGAACAGCTCCGTGTCGAACGCCGCGACGGTGAGGGCGGGTCGCCCGTGCCGCTCCCGCAGCGCAACGAGCCGGGTGCGGACGACCGACACGAAGTCCGCGGCGTCCCGAGCGACGGCCGCCGCGGCGCGGGCCGGGTCGTAGGGCTGCTTCGCATCGGGGGCCACCGAACGTCCGGTCACGCGCGCGGGCTTGAGCCCGGAGGAGTGGTCGAACGTGTGGAAGTCGCGGTAGTCGAGCCCGCCCGGATAGCCCGAGCGGGGTGACCACACGCGGTAGGTGACGTCGAGATCGCGGCCGAACGCCACCACGTCCGACGTCCCGACGGTGCGTGCGAGCCCGGTGTCGCCGTGCATCGCCGGGCCGTCGACGAGGAACCGGCGCACGCCCGCCACGGCGTAACCGTTCTCCATGCCCGGCGCGTAGCCGCACTCCGGGGCCCAGATGCCCGCCGGCCGGGTGCCCAGCCGGATACCGGCGTCGACGAGCCCGGTCTGCAGCGCGAACGCCTGGATCTCCGGGAGCAGCAGCGGTCCGAACGGGTGGGTGGCCGGTCCGCCGAGCAGCTCGCACGCGCCTGCGTCGGCCAACGCGCGCAGCACCGGTGACGCGCCGTGGCGCCACCGCCTTTCGAACTGCTCCAGCGCCGCGGTGGCCACCCGATGCTCGTGCGCGGCCAGGTCGGGCAGCCGGGCTGCCGCGCCGTGCGCGCGCAGCAGCCACCCGCCGAGCCAGTGGTGCATCCCGCTCAGGCAGTGCGGGTCGTCGAGCTGCGCGGCGAGCACCGGGGTGACGCCCAGGGTGAGCAGATCGCGGCGGCCCTCGGCGGCGAGACGCCGCACGACGTCGAGCACGGGGAGGTAGGCGTGCGCCCACGACTGGTAGAGCCATTCCTCGCCGACCGGCCAGCGGCCGTGGTGCGCGAGCCAGGG
>JBKJPD010000624.1:0-3068 GCA_046595345.1 Pseudonocardia sp. | reverse complement strand
CGCGCCACTGACCACGGCCGGCTCCCCGTGGTGTGCGACGCGGCGTCGTGCACGGAGGGTCTGCGCGAGGCCGCGGCGACCTGGTCGGCATCGGCATCCACGATGGGGCGGCTGAGGATCATCGACGGCGTCGAGTTCGCCCACGTCACGTTGCTGCCCCGGCTCACGGTGCACACCCGGGTGGCACGGCTGGCCCTGCACCCGACGTGCTCGTCGACCCGGCTGGGCATCAACGAGCACCTGCGGGCGATCGCCGCCGCCGTCGCCGAGGAGGTGGTGGTGCCCTTCGACTGGAACTGCTGCGCCTTCGCAGGCGACCGGGGCCTGCTGCACCCCGAACTCACGGCCCGGGCCACCCATGCCGAGGCCGCGGAGATCGCCCAGATCGCCCAGATCGCAGGCACGGCGTTCGATGCCTACGCCTCCTGCAACCGCACCTGCGAGATCGGGATGAGCCGGGCCACCGGGCACCCCTACCGGCACGTCCTCGAACTGCTGGAGCGGGCGACGGACGGCGCCGGTGCTCCGGTCACTCCGCCATCTTGAAGGCCCAGAAGGTCAGCCGATCACGCAGCTCCGACAGCTGGCGAACGGCCTCCCGACGGTGCTCCCCGGTGATGTCGTCGATGCCGCAGATCGCGTCGCCGTAGGCGGTGTGGGCGATCTCGAACGCCTTCTCCACATCGCGCCAGCGGTCGTACCAGGCATCGGCGTGCGCCCCGGCCACCGCGAGTCGCGCCGGGTCGGTGACGAGCAGGACCTCGCAGGACAGTCGCGACGCCTCGGAGAACTTCTCCCTGGCCTCGTCGTCCCGCCCGGCCTCCAGCGCCGCCTGGGCTGCTTCACGAAGTACGGCCACGTCGTGTCGATCCGGTGTGCAGGTCATCGAGAACACCTTCCGTCCGCCGGCGCTGTCGCGGTGCCGGTCGCGCCCGACCCCCATTTTCATCGACAGACCGGTCGAGCGGTAGGTCCCGGAAGTGGAGGCGGCCGATGGAACCGGGGCCGGGCACCGGATAACGTGCCGCCATGCCGAACGATGACATCAACGTCCTCTCGATCCTCGGGCGGATCGACCAGCTCGGCGATGCACAGATCTGGGAGATCGCGCGGCGATGCCGTATCTACCGGGCCCGTCCAGATGGTGAGGATCAGACCGTCGACCTCGAGCTCAGCGTCGACACGGCGGGACGGTGGATGGCCGTCGCGCACGACGCCGCCCGCAACCTCACCGCACAGGGCGTTCCGATGCCGGGGCTGAACGGAGCCGTCCACATGGTGCCGTGGCACATGCTCGACGATCCGGCGGTTCCGGAGTCCATCGGCTGAGGGAGTGCTCGCGAACCGTGCTGGGACGACGGAACGGCGCCGGTGAGGTTTCCCCACCGGCGCCGTTCCATCTGGGCGTGTGCCTACCCGGATCCGGCCAGGACCGGTAGCCCGAGCACTGCGAGCAGGACGGTCATCGGTCGAGGCCGACCGCGATCGTGAGGTTCGTCCGTGCGTCGCTGTGGTCGCGGTTCTCGGTGACGACGGTGATCCGGTAGGGCGCCCGGCGGACGACCGCGCCGGACTCGGCTGAGAATCCCGCGCCGACGTAGAACGCGACCGTCGACCGCAGAACCTGGTCGGCTGTTCCGTCGGCGAGCAACAGCACGCTCCACCGACCCGCGGAGCCGGTTGCGCCCACCAGGACGCCCGGCGGCAATGGCACCGCAGTCGGGAAGTCGGCAGGCAAACCGGCCTGTGGCGCCCCGTCCCGGCCGCGGCGACCACCACCGCCCTGCTCGCCGTGACCGACCCCGGCGAGCGGGGCCGACGCGATCGGCAGCCCGCCCGCCGGGGCCGGCGCCGCTGCCGGGGTCACAGCGCCGCACCCGCCACCGAGCGAGGCCACGGCGAGGACGACGACCAGTGCCGGCCCGAAACGGTTCATCACTCTCCAAATCATCATGTAGGCGAATTCGCCTCAGTGTGCCGGGACCGTTTCAGCCCATGCTCACCACGGGGCCGGGATCAGCGGCCCGACCGTCGGTGTGACCGGGTTCGGGCCCTCGCCGAGGAGCAGGAAGCCCAGGTGCCACAGGTCGTTGGGCACGATCACATCGCCCGGCCGAATGTTCTCCGGGAAGATGAAGTCGAACATCGGCGCCGTGTACTGGCCGGTCGTGAGGCCGTTGGCGGCGATACCGTTCGGCTGCTGTCCCGGCGCGTTCAGGCAGCTGTCCACCGCTGTCTGCGTCGGGTTCGGGTTGTTGCCCACCGGCGGGTTCGGGATGCAGGTGGCCCGGTTCGCGATCCGGATCGTCCGGGTCGGGTTGCTGAGCAGCCCCGCAGGCGCCTTGTTGGCCCGGATGCGGGCCCGTTGGGGTTGCGGTCCGACGTTCTGGGTCGTGATGCCACCGCTAGGGATGCCGGTCTGGTTCTCACCGGTCATCTCGAACGGCGTCACCCAGCGGTTGCGCACCACGCCGGTCGTCGGATTGATGTCGAGGAGGTAGATGTCGACCGGGCTCTTGACGTCGGTGGTCGAGGCTTCGAGCACCAGTCGGTTCTGCGTCTCCTGAGCGGCGCCGTTGACGGCGGTCGCGGCCGGGTCGGCGCTGCCGATACCGTCCTGGCCGATGGACACGTAGCTCGGCTTGCTACCGGGCTGGGTGTAGATGCCGATGCTCGCCTCGATGGTGTGCGCGGAGATGTAGGGTCGGCCGCCGCTGAACGCGGCCGGCGGGAAGAGCGTGCCGGCGAAGGTGACGAAGTCGCCGACCGTGAACGGCACCTGTTGCCGCGAGTCGGGATCCGTGGCTGCCCGGACGCCGCCGACCGGAGGCAGCAGGGCGGGATCCTTCATCACGAACTGGCTGCAGTACTGCCGCCCTGCGGCGGGCCCGGACAGCTCGCCACTCACCGGGCGGTTCTTCGCCGGGCACAGCGGGTCATCGGTCGTGGCCGGGTCGGTGCGCGGGATGCACATCGGATATCCGGTGGCGGCGTGGATGGTCGGGTTCGCCTGGTCTGCGCTGAGCCGCTGGTCCGGCGACTGGCCCTTGCTGAACCGACCGGTCCCG